>JAFZFH010000135.1 GCA_017555965.1 Bacteroidales bacterium | reverse complement strand
GCTGGTAGAGATTATTTCCACCGCATCAGTCGTTTCAACCCAGATTATGACCATGCTGAAACCGATAAACAGTTCAACAACTGTCTCAAAGCCGGTGGCTCTGGTGTAACTATCAAAACTTTCTTTCAGAAAGCGAAAGAAGCAGGAATCTCCATCTCAACTGGCTCCAAATCCGCAATATCCGCAGAATCTGCAAAATCCGCACCCTATAGAAATGCGGATATAAAGAGCAAATCCGCAGAATCACTTACTGCGGAAATTGCAGAAATTGCGGAAACTGCGGAAATGGATGAGGTCATCGAGTTACCAACCTTTTCTCAGGAAGTGGCAGATTCTCTCCCTGACTTCCTTAAGAAGATAGCAAGCATAAGTAACTCAGAGGCAGATTCAGATATCCTCTTGCTTGGTACGCTCACAGTACTCTCAGCATGTATGCCACACATCAGAGGCGTATACGACCGCAGAACAGTCTATCCTAATCTATTCCTTTTCGTCACTGCAAGAGCATCATCAGGAAAAGGCCGACTCAATCTTTGCAGACATCTTGTAGAACCAATTCACGACCGCCTTAGAGAAGTCAACGAGGCTGAAGTTATGGAATATAAGCACAAGCTGGCTGAATATAACGCAGCCGGAAAGAAAAAGGTGGATATGGAAAAACCAGAGGAACCGCCTATGCGAATGCTCTTCATTCCAGCCAATTCATCTGCTACAGCGGTATATCAGGTCCTTAATGACAACGGAGGCGAAGGACTGATGTTTGAAACAGAGGGAGATACACTAGCAAACACTTTTGGCTCAGACTATGGCAATTATTCAGATGGATTCCGTAAAGCGTTCCATCATGAGACTATCTCCTACATCAGAAGAAAGGACCGTGAATATGTGAACATCAAGCAGCCAAAGCTCTCTACCCTCCTTACAGGTACGCCAAGACAAATCCTGAACCTTATAAGCGACGCGGAAAATGGTTTATTCTCAAGATTCGCATTCTACTACCTGGACACAAAGCTAGTCTGGAATAATGTCTTTGCTAACTCAGGTAACGAGACCCTTGAGGATTACTTCCAGAACTTAGGCAAGGAATATCAGGACTTCTTTAATATCCTTAAGGCATCCACAGACATCACCTTCTACTTCACGGCAGAACAGGAGGCTGATTTCAACGCCACATTCGACGAATGGCAACAAACTTATGTAGAGACCTGCGGAGAAGAATTCGTTGCCACTGTACGCCGTCTTGGAGTCATAATGTTCCGCATTGCAATGTGTCTTTCAGCACTAAGGATCATGGAAGACGGCAACTTTGAAGATACTCTCCGCTGCCTGGACGAAGACTACAGAACAGCCAAGATTATCGCAGATGTCCTAATCCAACACGACGCCAGAGTGTTCCATACATTGGCAAATACGACAGCTGTTCCAAGGACAGCCTTAGCCGCACAGCGCCAGTCTGCCCACACGAAGTTTTTTGAAGCTCTACCCGATGAGTTCGACAGGAAAACTTACTCAGACGTCGCCACCCAGATGGGCCTGAACCCAAAATCCATGGACAGAGTCATCCGCAAATGGTGCGATGATGGGAAGCTTGAAAATCCCGCTCACGGCAAATATGCCAAGGTATACTAAGAACTACGAAACAGGGCGAGATGATTCTCGCCCTGAATTCATTATCTCATACTTGCCTTCCTCTTTTCCTTCTCATCTTCGTACTCATCGAAAGCCTCTGAAAGTCGTGTAAAAATATTCACATCACCCTTGTTATCACTTCCTCGTGAAAGATTATTTGCATACTTGCTAAAATCGTC
>JAFZFH010000134.1 GCA_017555965.1 Bacteroidales bacterium | reverse complement strand
CTATGTCTGAACTGCCTGGCAGAAATGCCACTGACATTCTTCTGGAACAGGAGCCACAATCCGATGGCAGACAGATTCAATGAGATCATACAGGCAGCCAGCGATTTCGAAAAAGGACGAGAATGCTATGCCTGTGCAGCAGCGTTATTCTACTACTACAGCGAGGCAGACTACCGCCTCATTCCCTACCAGATAAAGTACCACGGGAACATCAAGGTCGGGCAGATGTTCGGTAAAATGCTCGGTGCCCGTCTGGCATCATCTGTCGTATTCTCTGATGTGGATCTTGTCATACCGGTTCCTCTGCATTGGACAAGAAAATGGAAACGAGGCTATAATCAGGCTGAAGTGATCGCATCTTCAGTCGCAAAGGCCATGGGAGTACCGATGAATACCGGCATTCTCAAGCGACGCAGACGCACTAAGACTCAGACAAAGCTGACGGTAGACCAAAAGGCCCGGAATGTATCCGATGCCTTTATAGCATCCTGCGGTTCACTTCCTGACCACACAGAAATCCGACACGTGCTCCTTATCGATGATGTCTTCACCACCGGCAGCACCCTAGGTGCCTGCTTCACGGCTTTAAGGACCGTGTTTCCTCCTTCTGTCCGCATCAGTGTAGCCACCCTTGCTTTTGTCGGACGGGCTTGATGCTTCTTTGAGTTTTGCTTGTGCTTTGTCTGGCAACGCTGACACTGCTGACTATGAGTGAGATGTCCGGTCAGTGCCGGACATGACCGAGAGATTACATCATCCACGGTCCCACTGGGAATCTACTGCAACGAAAGGCACGAAGCGGGCGGAGCAGCCCATGGGCTGAGCTGCGTAGCGCGCTTCGAGCAGCTGGCCCGGCGTATTCGCCAGCTGCGGTGCCCTGGGAACTACACTTCCCACACATAGAATCATAAACGGCCACAAAAACAAGCGTTATGGTGGCCATGCAAAAGAATTACATTTATTAAAGTATTAAATATATGAAGAAGGATTACAGTGCTCTGAGTTTTTCAGAGAAGGAGAGAATTTGTGAAAGTATATTTATCGCTAACGGACCGTATTGGCATGTGTATACTGACGGAACAAAGATGCAGAATATATTCTGTAGCGAAGATGAGTTCAAGAGTGGAATGTGGTGTCTGGCCGCAGCACTACATTTGAGCAAAGACGTGAAAGCGCTCACATTTGAGTTGATGATCAACCACATTCACCTAATTCTAGCAGGCAAGCGCGAAGATTGCATCAAAGCATTCAATCTATTTGAAGCAAGACTCAAAAAGGCATTCCCTATAAGAGAGCATACTATCGATTGGAGCCAGTTCAAAATGGACATCCTTCCTATAGAAAACCTTCAGGCATTGCGTAATGAAATTATTTATACCAATCGCAATGCATTTGTAGCCAACCCGGTATATACTCCCGACTCATACCCTTGGGGTGGAGGGTGCGCATATTTCAGTCCATGGTTGAAACACCTGACCACATCACATCTGGGGAACTTCCCATCCGAACACAAAGAGCATTTCTACACACCAAAAAGATCGCCCCATTCGCAGATTTAAGAGAAATCTTCTCAATGCCTTTCATCCCATCATTCTGCGACATCAAACTCGGAGAAAGCATGTTCAGGGATGCACGAAGCTACTTCAATTCACTTACACGCAATGCAGAGGCTTTCAGCCAGATAGCAGCCCGGCTGAAAGACACCATTTTCCTCACAGACGATGAAGTCTACAGCGCAATGCTATCATTCATCAATAAAGAATACTCCGTCAGAACAGCAACAGAACTCAGTACCCAACAAAAGGTAGACACCGCCCGCCACCTGCACTTCAACTACAACGCCTCCAATCAGCAACTCCGAAGTATGCTCCGAATGGACCTTGCAATCCTGGAAGAACTGTTTCCGTAAAATCTTGTAACAAATCTTATATTCAATCGTCATATAGGCAAAAACTATTTATGCAAACGATTTGGAGAATTATCAGAATTGCGCTCATTGCCGTTGGCGTGATCGTCATGGCGGCAGTTGTAAAGCTTGTATTGTCGGGATATGAATTACAGGTATCCGGCATCAGAAATGAGGTTGTTGAAATCAGATTTGACAGGACTAATAAGGCTCGATATGACGAAAGGGTAAAATTGCTTCGCGAAGCAGGACGCTACAAGGCAGATACTGCAGACGTTGAAATCAATTATGTACCCGACAGCAAAAGAGCAGAAGAAATCATGGACTATTTCTGCCTTGATACCCTCTATGACGCATGTGCTTCAACTTGGGAAAAGTCACTGGCAATAGGTAAATTTGTGGCCACGAATATTCCACATGACAATCAGAGGGAATATCCGAAATATGTAAATGCTATCGGACTTTGGGAATATACGAAGACTGTTGCCCCTGCATTCAATTGCCGCCTGCACAGCATACTCACATTTGAGTTGCTGACAGCAGCCGGAATCAAGGCAAGGTATATCACCTGCCTGCCTCAGGACAAGAACGACAACGATTGCCATGTGGTGAACGAAGTATGGCTGCCTGAGATTGGCAAATGGGTCATGCTTGATACAGACACGAAAAGCTATGTGACTGATAGAAAGGGCAATCTGTTATCTCTTGCAGAGATTCGCGAACACTTTATCAATGATAAGAAAGTAGTTGTGTACCACAATTTTGAGAACCCAAGCTCAAAGATTTCATATTACCATGCCTATATGGCTAAAAACACATATTGGTTCTACTGCTGGGGTGACCTCGGATTTTATCAGGAAGATTACACGACATTCCCTGAATCAAAGTTGAGGAGCAGGGAATATGCTCTTGTTCCGGAAGGTTTTGAAACATTCAGCGGTAAAGAAATCACCACTCATGATCCAGAGCAGTTCTGGAGATAATCATGTCACGACAAGCAAAAATCAGCTGTAAATTGTGTTTCGTGACATTTAATCAGTAAATACCTCTAGTTTCTTGCCACGAGAGGGAACATTTTCCATATAATTGCCTCTCGTGGCATGGCGTTCAAGTTGAAGCAGCCTACTTTTGGAGGATATAAAAAAAGAAGTTGACTAAATAACATTTAGTCAGCTTCTTTGATGTGCCTCGGACGGGAATCGAACCCGTACGGACATTGCTGTCCACGGGATTTTAAGTCCCGCGTGTCTACCTATTCCACCACCAAGGCAATCCGGATGCAAAGATAATCCAAAATTCGTAACATTTGACTAAATTTGCATAAAATCAAGAATTCTGATGAGAAAGTATAGCGATTACAGAATATCCCAGAAAATCGTAGAAGTGTATGATCTGAGCTTTCTGAGAGACCGTAACCATGAATACGGCTGGTTCAGACGCCATTGCCGCCATCATAAACTACGTCGCGCCCTCAAGAAGGCCGACACAATCATTGCCGGCTCACCTAAGGTCGCGACCGATATAGCACGCTATTACTTTATTCCGAAAGAGAGAATAACTTTCAAAGGCTAGTTCTTTCTGGTGGTGATCTTGATCACACCGCCTGCACCCTGAATTCCGTATATTGATGCGGATGCCGCGTCTTTCAGAACCTCAACAGACTCAACCTGGCTAGGCAGGATATTGTCAAACGAATCCACAACCACATCATCAACCAAAAGCAGAGGATCTGTAGAATCCGAGTTTGTACCGATGCCTCTGATGACATACCTGCTGGTTCCGCCATTCTTCATGACCATGACTCCGGGAACTCGTCCCTGAATATAATCTGCAATATCAGAATAGCTGGAAATGTCGTTCTTAGACGCTTTCAAGCTTTTTACAGATGAGTTGACATCATCACCGTCCGTATATCCGTATCCTATGTTTACGGAATCCTTCTTGGCCATTCTCATCACATTCATCAAAGAATCCTTGATGGCACGTTCCTGTCTTTTGAGTTCCTTACGGGCCTGACGTTCCGTCTTCTTGTCCTGCGCATGAATTTCAGATGCAATCGGCAATGCCAGGACTACGATGAAAATTATGTTAATGATTCGCTTCATAGTACTTTTGTTATAGTTAGTTAAATTTATTTATTCTTAACGCAACGCAGTGAAGCTCCCACAAGGAAGTTTCCATAAGCTACAGCAACCTTCTCGTTTGAAGCATTATAAGTAGGCATCAGATAATAGTACTGAACATTCTTCAGACTACCGTCATCATTTGTAGACGGCTGATTATGCATAGTCGATCCGATCAGGTATGACATCACACCATAAATATCATCATAATTAGTCACTGTATAGCTTCCCTTTCCTGAAGTGTTCGACTTATTTCTCATGCTTGCAAACTGCCATTCCCATCCTGCATCTTTAAGAACAGAGAGACTTGCTCCTTTGATTGTCGCATCGTAATATGCGCCGTCAGTGTCTGTAAGGTCACCATTAGTGCAGTGCCCTACAAGACCTGTCATATCGGCAACTGTAGGGATGTGCCATCCTGTCGGACAGATTCCCTGTACACCTTCGAATGTACCGGCATTATCCAACGTCACTGCAGAAGTACCGAAAGCTGTAGCTGCATCATAAAGAAGACCCAGAGACTCTACAGATGCCGGATCTGCAGTCTTTTCTGCATTGGCAGCAGGATACCAGATACCGGAATCTTCTGCAGGATCGCCTGATACAGTACGGCCACGTGGAACAAAACGAAGGTTTTCCGCCATCCATGTGTTGCCATCCGCAAGCTTTACAGTCTTATATGTCACTCCGTCATATTCAAAATATCCGTCGTACTCAACGAAAGAGACTGGAAGTTCCTCTGTAGTACCTTCTCCATCAAATCCGATTTCGCCCTCATCCGTCCAGTTCTCGATCTCACCGGAAGCACTTACTATGGCATTGTCCGGGAGGACACGCGCATTGATTGTATACTGACCACCTGACTTGAGGGTCATGGCGGCGAGCGGCTGAGTGAGCACCTTCTTGTTTGAAAGAGTGACCACGATATTCATTGACTCAGAATGAGGGATGACAATCGCCAGCCATACCTTTCCGGCCGAAGCTTCATAAGCGACAACAGGTCCTGCCTCCTCTTCAATGAGTTCGCCTTCATAGTCTTTGAAAGTCATGTTGACGAGATCCAGTCCTGTAACTCTCGGAGATCCTCCGATAGCGATACTTTCAATTTCGGCGCCGGACTGATTGTCAACATTGACCACCAGCTTTGTCATCATATGCTTGAATACCATTGCCACCGAATTTACAGTAGGAAGAACGCCTTTCTTGGACGCAGACATAAAGTCCGCAGCCCCGATTCCTTCAGACTGATCCAACTGTGCAAAATATGCTGTTGGAACACCTTCAGCAGAATATGGATAATAAGCATACAGGTCTGCCTTGGTATATACATCCGCATACCACTCAAGGTCACTTGTAAATACATCTGCGGCAAAAGTCATACACTCGTTTGTCGCATAGTTCTCTGAAGCGCCCTCTGCAACAACGGTCAGACCGATCTTGTCTCCAGCCTCAAAGTTCACTTCTGTAGCCTTTGTTATGATAGGTTCAATCTGCACCTTGCCGGCAACTACATCCGGCTCAGCGGTCTGATGACATGCTGCAAAGGCCAATGCAGCAAGAATAAGTGTAGCATAACGTTTCATAGTCCATTCGTTTTATATTCGTCTTATCAAAAATCAAGTCCGACAGTAAACATGGCGTTCAGACGGTCGGAACCTTCTGCATATTTCAATCCGTAAGCCTGGACCGTAGTGAAGTCCATCTTAAGATAAAATCCTCTGGAGAGATTATATCTGAGCATCAGGGCAGCACAGAAGCGCTTTGCAGTCCTGTATTCCATCTGCCTGTCATACCAGTTCTGAAGCCTGTATGGTGTCGTCTGCACTCCGGAGTCTTCGCTTACAATCCTCTCCGATTCAGACACCCATCCTTGCCCATATATTCCGGTCACTCCCCAATCCAGACGTCCCATATGGAAGGTAAAACCGACATAAGCAGATCCTTCTGCCAGAGACTGAGCATAAATATAAGGATAAATCTGAGAAGTCACGCCATTCTGCACATCTATATTTAATCCGGCCTTTACCTCCATGACATCATGGACAAACTCATATTCGGGTGAGATATGCCAGATTTCACGAGACAGAATACGGTTTGAGCCATGATTCAACACAGTATTCACACCGTTCACCGACACCTTCTCAAGCACCGACTCATCCATCACCTGCATCCTTCTGGCGACGGACAGACGCATGAAATGGCTGTTTGCAGCCCTGTCTGACAGCCTGTATCTGAGGTTCAGTCCCATTTCATTTCCCGGGAACCGGAACCATATGTATTCCTTTTCTCCTGCAACGCCTGATGTCCGGAGATATCTGAAATCAGCAAAGAAATCCTTGAACTGCAGTTGAGCCGCACCTCCGTATGAAATCTCCTTTACCGGGAATCCGTTGACACCGCTCTCTTCAAGGTGAAGACCGCTGCCTGTCCATACTGAATAGTTTCCATACATCAGTCCCTTATTCAGAAAAGCATAATATGAAGACTCCGCCGTACCCACCTGCTCTGCCTCAACCGACTCTGACGTCTTCCTGAAAAGCGCGGATGCACCGACAGCAAGGTCACCGTCATGGAACATGAAACCAGGAGCTATCGTCATGTCAAGGAGCCAGTTCGAATGCCTCAGGTCCTTCCTCTTTGAAATATTGGCTGATTCAAAATCCATCTTAGCACCGATCCTCCACTGAGGAGCGACATCATAAGATATTCCACCGTCGAAAGTATAGGTCTGCAAGGTCTTTCGTCCCGGAGTAAATTCCAGAATATCCATCGGATAATAACCCGGATTAATGAACATTGATCCGCACATCTCATACCCTTCGGTCTGTTCAAAGGAGAAGGATCCGGCAAGAGAAATCTTTTCCAGATGCTGAACACTGGCAGTACGTGCTCCCGCATACCACCCGTTCTTCGCCTGCCAGGTGTCACGGAACTCCCCTCGCTCATATCCGGCAAAAATCTCCGCATAAGACGCCGACACGGTATCCTGACGGATTCCGGTAACATTGTCCGATCCGATCCACAGATTGTTCCGGAGCACCCTGTCATATATCTGTGCCGAAACAGCCGTACCGCATAAAAGCAGACTCAGAATCAATATGTATCTCAGCTTATTCATGCAGTGACTGTATTTCTGTTTCGTAAAAATCATTCAGTGAGTTGTTGGTATCCTCCAGCACCTCGTATCCTGACGCAGCTGAAGCTGCTTCATCAGTCTTCCTCATCAAGCTTCTGCCGAGGAAGATATCCGTCTGTAGCACATAACCCGCATCCAACGACGGCACCAGGCGTTTCTGATTGTTCGAAGAACGCGCATCAAATACCTCAACAGCGTCAAGCACCCACTCAAAAGGCACCTTCACGACATTATCTACCGTACTTCCAGGAACCGGAGTTATGTTTTCCGGTACAAGTACATAATCCTGAATCGATGTCTCTTGTGCGCGGAAAAGTACCAGAGTCGGCGACGCATTGGACAAGGTATATGCATTTGCCTTTCCTGTCTTGACTACGACATCTATATATCTCTCTGTCGATATCTTATCTCCCGGCGCAGGATGATAAACTGTATTCGGGAAGTAGGTTGTATTGTAGCAGACAAAATAATCCGGCTTATTGAGATTGACAGACAGTGGATACTGTGCGGCATGATCGATGGCACCACGAAGACAGATGACGGCATCTTCGCCTGGCGCAAGAGGAAAATCATCTCCGTCGCCTGGGAACTGCCATATAGCCTGGATTATAGGAATGAAATCTATCTCACCCCATGGATTTGCACTTGTGGAATTGTACGGAGAGAGTGTTCCGAAACACAGTCCGTCCAAATATTCTGTCTCATAATGGTTGTTGTGCAGGATAAAATACTGGTCTGCCTGGTAATCGCCTTCCTCAGGAAGCTTCTTGCATCCGCCGCAGTATATCTCCTTTATCACCACAGATCCGGCTCTGGAAATCGCCAGATTCAGCTGCAGAACCTTGTCTGCCCCAGACACCACGACCTTATCCGCAGCCGCATTGAACACATCCGATCCGTTCCTGCCGCTGAGATTTACCCTATACAGGCCGTTAGGCAGACTGAAGGCAGCCTCTCCCGAACCATCGGTAAGTGAAGAATAACGGCTGCCGGTATTCATATCCTCTACAAGAACAGACGCACCGAGTCTGACAAACCCGTCACCTGGCCAGTCTGCAGTGACCTTCAGCAGATTGAGGTTTCCGACATACGGGTCCGTTGTCCCCATGCCGGTACAGGATACCGCCAGAACCAAGGTCAATATGTATATTATCTTCTTCATCATCAGAATTTCAAGCGACATGTAAGACCGTAATAGAAGGCTGGGGTAAATATCGCTCCCACACCAGTCGCAAGCGACTTGACATAAGGTCTCGAGTTCGTAAAGTTATTGGCAAAGAAGGAGATCGACACGTTGTCTCCTATTTCTTTGGTTATGCTCAGGTTCGCAGACATATAAGGTCCATAACCGTCCTGGGCGAATGTATAAGCGTTCGCAGACTTGAGGATCAGGTTCGCAAACGCAGGATCGGAAGCCTCCACATCTGTAAAAGGGTGGATATTGCCGTCGAGATCCATATAATATATCGGGCGGACTGCCGCATATGAATTTCCTGCATATATGTCACCTCCTGTCGGATTGTTGTCTGTCTCCGATACGGTAAAGGCATATGCCTGTCCATTGTACTGCGAAAGATTCCTGCTCCTTCGCAGAAGGGACATTTCCAGACGACATGTAATGACAAGACGAGCCTGAGGGATGTGAGTAATCGCGGTAAGGTTAGCATCCAGATTATGGGTTATCTTTCCGTTTGCCACAGTATTGTTTCCGCCACCGTTCGCATATATTCCCACATATTGGTACGATCTGTACGGCAATGATGTATGAGACCATCCGTTCTGATAGAATGACGCCAGCTGCTCATTCAGATATGCAGTATAAGTATATGCGGCATCCAGTCGGAAAGAAGTACGGACCGGTGCGATTTCCGGGAACTGCGCAACCAGTTCCAATCCGGCCCTCTTCACATCCGCACTGTTGTTCTGCATTGTTGATTTCGCAAAGGTCCTGTCTGTCACCTTCACATCCATCGGAGTCCAATAGTCGTCGCTGCCGCCCCTGACATACACCATTCCGGTCTGGCTGTCAACCTTTATCTGAGGGTCTGACGGCATGACAAAGTCATCAGGCTTCTGCAGCACATCATAAGAATACGGCTCATATACGTCCAGGAAATTATATGGTCCTTTCGTCAGGTTGTAGAAACCGACAAGCGAGACCGTCATCCCTCCCGCATCTATATCGACACCGAACTCAGAGTTGCTGTTCCTCTGCCATTTCAGATCCGGATTATATGTGACCGTGTACGGCTGCGTATAATACACATAACTTGACTTGTCGCCATGTGAGAAACCGAATGTGAGTATATCCCTGTACTCCTGCTTCGGATAAAGAACATGATAAGAAGGCAGTTTCTCCGTAATTCCCCATCCACCTCGTATAGACACAGCATCAGTCAGAGTCCATTTGAGGTTGAATCGTGGAGACAGAGTTGTCTTTCCATCATATAGGGAGTTCCTGATGAAGACATTTTCAAGTCGCAGACCTGCAGTGACCTCAAGTTTTGTTCCGGCAACAGGCATGGTAAGATGCTCCTCGGCATACACAGAAAGATTGTGCATGAACGGATAGTCCGTATATGGTCTTGGCCTGTATCCGTTGGCGGCCAGGGAAGGATCTTCATAGTACTCTCCCTTTCCCACATTTCCGTTTGCCTTCCACTGCACACCGGCCTTGAGGGAACTCTTGCAGTCATCCCAACGCTTATGCCAGTTATATTTCATGGATGCCGCAAAATCCAGCTCCTTCGAGTCGGTTATCTGATCTGAAAAATATGTCAGCGGCAGTCGGTCCGCAAGGAAATATCCCTCCTTCTCAGCATGCACCGCCGGCTGATTGGAAGCATATGATTCATACTTATGAAACTTGTAGAGGTTGTCGTTGTAGTTGACGGAGGCATCCAGGCTGAGATTGGTGATCCACGACCTGTTCAGCAGCCAGGTCAACGATGTGTTGCCCCTGAAGACATTGTCTCTGGACTTCTCATATTGACCGGTAAATACGTCGGGATCGTCCTTGCTGTCCATTCCTCCGAGATTTCCGGTAAGACCGGCCTCAAAACGAAGAGCTCTGAAGAATGTATTGCTGTAGCCTAAGGTTATGCCGGTCCTCTCATATGACTCATATGGAGACACCAGTTTCTTGACCGACCTTGCCCATTCTGCGCTCAGATTCAGCACACCGTTGTTCTTCTGAAGATCGATGCCTTTAGACACCGAAGACTGATATGTTCTTGGATTTACGGAAAAGGTGATGTTTACCGGAGTGCGGCCTTTGCGGGTATTAATCTTGACCATTCCGCTGTTCAGGTCACCATACTCGGCAGAAGGGACTCCCGTAATGACCTCGATGGACTCGATGTTTTCAACAGATATGCTTCGGGTGTCGACTCCAGCCATCTTTCCAAACGACGCATTGTTGCCCAGACGGACGCCATCGACCTCGACAGCCGTACCGAAAGAGGCATTGCCGGCTGCGGCACCACCCTCTCGCAATGAAAAGGAATTTTCAGAGGTAAGGTCCGGATTTACTGTCTTTCCTCCCGGAAGAAGGGCCGCGACGTCTGTTGTGTTTGACAATTGAAGATGATTCAAGGCATCTCGGCCCAGACTATGTGAGGTACTCAGTCCATCCTTCAGCTTCTGAGCCGTCACGACAACCTCGTCAAGAGCCAGGGAGTTTTCATAGAGAACAATCTTCATGTCATCCATGTCGCTGCGGACATCCAGTTCCATCTTAACAGTCACATATCCGAGACATGAGACTTCTAGATGCCACTCACCTCTCTGAACATTATCAAACCTGAAGGCTCCGTCAATATCTGTCGTCGTCCAAAGATAGTCTCCACCGATCTTGACCACAGCACCTATCACCGGAAGCCCCGACTCATGTTCAGTGACAATTCCGGCAAGAGCAACACCCTTGCCTTGTGCGGATGCGCGCACTGACAGTCCGATGATGAACACCATCAGAACTGCAATCCATATTGACACCCGCCTAATCATAGAAAGCAAATATAATTATTTTTGATGAAATATTTTTGGGGCAAACTCAAAATCCATGCACCGACTGACGGTTCATCGGGCTATTTTTGATCTAAAAACGGGCAATTTTAGGGCAATTTCAGCTTTTTTTGAACTTTTTTGCATTTTTTCTGCATTTTTTTCGCAAAAAGTTTGGAAGTAATAATTTTTTGCGTACCTTTGCAATCTCAAACGAAACAAACACGTTTGAAATGCGGAAGTAGCTCAGTTGGTAGAGCACAACCTTGCCAAGGTTGGGGTCGCGAGTTCGAGCCTCGTCTTCCGCTCCAAATCAAGTCAGCAGAAATGCTGACTTTACTTTTGAACATTAACCAGACGTGGTACAATCATATTCAGGTCGTCCTTTACTAAGGTCGGCTTTTTTCTTTTTATAGTACCCTCGTAATATCAAAATGTCCATGAAAACTTTCGTTCTCATGGACATTTTCATTTCTGTCAGACAGATATTAAAGCGCTGTCTCGAACTCCTTAAGGAAGCGGAGGTCATTCTCAAAGTAGTTTCTGAGGTCACGAACCTGCCACTTGAGCATGGCGATTCTTTCCACTCCCATACCAAAAGCGAATCCGCTATATTTCTTGCTGTCGATTCCGGAAGCCTCAAGAACGTTAGGGTCTACCATTCCGCAGCCCATGATCTCAAGCCAGCCTGTACCCTTACAGATGTTGCATCCCTTACCGCCACAGATATTGCAGCTTACATCCACCTCAGCAGATGGCTCTGTGAATGGGAAGTATGAAGGACGCATACGGATCTCTGTCTGTGCGCCGAACATTTCACGCGCAAACAGAAGGATAGCCTGCTTCATATCAGCGAAAGTAACGTTCTCGTCGATATAAAGACCCTCAACCTGATGGAAGATACAGTGTGCACGAGCAGAGATAGCCTCATTACGGAACACGCGGCCAGGGCATACTATACGGATCGGAAGAGGCATCTTCTCCATCGCACGTACCTGAACCGAAGACGTGTGGGTACGGAGAAGAACCGGATTGTCGCTGTCGTTGATGAAGAATGTATCCTGCATCTCACGAGCCGGGTGCTCCGGAGGAAAGTTGAGTGCCTCGAATACATGCCAGTCATCCTCAACCTCTGGGCCCTCTGCTACATCATAACCGAACTTTCGGAAGATGCTCACAATCTCTTCTCGTGCGATAGAAACCGGGTGACGTGAGCCGAGCGATACAGGATCGCCTGGCATTGTGTAGTCGAATGCCGCAGCACCGGTTGCCGGAGCCTCAGACGCTGCCTCCTTAAGGGCATCAATCTTTGCCGCCGCTGTATTCTTGAGAATATTGAGTTTCTGTCCGAATTCCTTCTTCTGTTCAGGAGCCACTGTTCTGAACTCCTCAAAAAGCTTTGTGACCTCTCCCTTCTTTCCGAGAAGACGGACACGAGCTTCTTCAATCTCCTGCTCTGTCTTACATGCCAGAGCCTCTATTTCAGCCATCAAGGCTTCAATTCTTTCGCGCATATCTCTTATGTTGTTTCTATTATTATTCCTCTACAGGATAGCCAATGGCAATCACACAATACGGATGGAGACCCTCCTTGATTCCGAGAAGTTCGGCTACGTACTCATCCGCACCGGCGCCTTCCGGATCAGCCTTAAGACGAGGACGTCCGTTACAATGTACCCAACAGCTTGCAAGATCCATTGCCGTCACCGCCAGCTGGACGAATGTCGCAGATATGGCGCAGTTGTCCACCCAAAGGTCGGTCTTGCTTTCGTCACCCATCACTACAATTGCCGCCTGTGCACCGCTCAACAGAGCTGAACCCGAATCACGCATCTGAGAAAGAGCGTCAATGGTATCTCTGTCCTCAATGATCATGAATGCGGAACTCTTGCAGTTTCTTGACGACGGCGCAGTCTGAGCAACCTTGACGATTGCATCGAGAATTTCCTTCTCTACCGGTCTGTCAGAATACTTTCTGATACTGCGTCTTTTCTCTATAACTTCTAAAAAATCCATAGCTTCCTTATTTTCCCTGTGATTTAGCCTTTCTCTTTTCACGAGCCTTGATTGTCTTTGCAGCACCAGTCTTCAGATAAGCCGCCCACTGCTCCTCTGTGAATATCTTCTTGTAAGTAGCATCAATCTGCTCCATCCACTTGTCCTGAACGGACTGATACAAGGACATGTTATTCACTCTTGAAGACTGCAGCTTTTCATATTCCGTCATAATGGCAGCAAGATCGTGCTTCAGTGTGGAATCCACATAAAACGCCTGCCAGTCATCCAGATCAAGGACTCTCTGAAGTCTGTTTGCCTCCTCTTCCGCCCTTTGTTCTACACTCGGAGCATTCGGCTGCTGTGCAGAAGCCGAAACACAGGAAAGGGCATGGACGAACAAAGCAAAAGCCGTCAGAACTATCAAATTCAATTTCATAACTACCAAAAATTTTTATAGTTTTGCATATGATAGCAAAATCGTCACAAAAGTAATTAATAATAATAAAAGTACAAAATGAGAAGACTTTCTACAGCACTCCTCTTGTCTGTCATGACAATCATAGGCTTTTCAAACATTGAAAGTCACGCCTGCACGAATGTCCTGGTAACCAAAGGTGCCAGCACAGACGGCTCGAATATGGTTTCATACGCAGCAGACTCACACCAGCTCTTCGGAGAGCTCTACTACGCTCCTTCCAAAGTATGGAATACTGGAGAAATGCGCCAGATAAACGAATGGGATACAGGAAAATTCCTCGGACACATCCCGCAGGTTCCGAGAACCTATCAGAGGGTCGGCAACATGAACGAGCACCAGCTCATCATCGCCGAGACCACATATGGAGGTCGTCCGGAACTCGAAGATCCTAAGGGAATCATGGATTATGGTTCACTCATCTATGTCGCTCTCGAAAGAGCGAAGACCGCACGCGAAGCAATCAACATCATCGTTGACCTCGCAAACACATACGGATACTACTCAAGCGGAGAGTCTTTCTCTCTTGCAGACACTGAAGAGGTATGGGTCATGGATCTTATCGGAAAGGGTCCGGACAACAAGGGTATCGTATGGGTGGCACGCCGCGTTCCTGACGGATACATCTGCGCACACGCAAATCAGGCCCGCATCAGCACATTCCCTCTCAACGACCCTGAAAACTGCATGTATGCTCCGGATGTGATCACTTTCGCAAGAGAGAAGGGATACTTCAATGGAGAGGACAAGGATTTCAGCTTCTGCGACGCATATGCACCGCTTGATTTCAGCGGAATGAGGGGCTGCGAGGCTCGTGCATGGGCTGCATTCAACATCCTCTGCGACGGCAAGTTCACATTTGAGGACGAGAACGGAAACGTAGTTACAAAAGACGCATACGACTATATCGACTATGCAATGGGATGGGACCAGAGCAAGAGATTCCCATTATTCGTAAAGCCTTCACGCAAGATCAGCGTCAAGGATGTTGCTGACGTAATGCGCGACCACTACGAGGGAACACCTATGGACATGACTGCAGACATCGGAGCAGGCGGAAACGCCCTCCCTTACCGTTGGAGACCTATGGGCTTCAAGCATGACGGCAAGGAGTACACTAACGAAAGAGCGATCGCTACCCAGCAGACAGGATTCTGGTTCGTAGGACAGTCACGTGGATGGCTTCCTGACGAAATCGGCGGCCTCAACTGGTTCGGCTGCGATGATGCTGCAACATCTTACCTCACCCCTATCTACACATCTACAAATGAGGTTCCTGAAAGCTTCCGCGAGGGTAACGGAAGCATGATTGAATATTCAGCAACTTCAGCATTCTGGATGACAAACCGCGTCGCAAACGCATGCTACAAGGCATACAACATCATGTTCCCTACTGTAGACGCAGAAATCGACGCATGGGAAAACTCGATGATGGAGGCAGTTACAGTTGCAGATGCAGAAGCACTTACAATGTATAAGGAAGCCGAGAACAAGCCAGCCAAGCAGATCCGCCGCAACGACAAACAGCGCAAGACAGTTGACAACTTCGCTGATGTCCGCGCATACCTTACAAAGTTCTCTGTGGATAATGCACAGAAGATCTTCGACAAATGGGTGGCATTGGAGCAGCTTCTCCTCATCAAGTACATCGACGGCAACGTGAAGGCCCAGAACGAAGACGGTTCGTTTGTAACCAACGGACATACAGACCGTATTCCTGACAAGATCACTCAGCCGGGTTATACAGATGTATGGAAGGCAGTTGTTGCCGAAAAGCATGGCGCAACTATAGAAGTCCGATAAACAATCTGTCCCCGGCTTGTCCGGGGATTTTATATATATGCATATGGCAAAGACATCTACATTCAAGAAGAACTGGCCGAAGTACCTCCTCCAGTGGGGCGTGCTGGCCGCACTTGTCCTGTTCCTCACAGGACTGATACCGTCAAAGGAGGCAGCTGATCCGGAGGCATATTGTCCCCTCGGCGGCCTTCAGGCACTTGCTACATATCTTGCACAGGGATCTCTTCCATGCAGCATGTCCTCGCTGCAGGTGATGATGGGCATCGCTCTCGTTGCGGCAGTCGTGCTTTTCAGCAAGCTCTTCTGTGCATATGTATGCCCGACAGGAACAGTTCAGGACCTTTTGGGAAAAGCTCGTAAGACACTAGGTCTTAAAGGGCTGAAGATCCGCAACGGTTCTGCATCCGACAAGGTGCTCCGCATTGTCAAGTACGCGCTCGTATTCTGGATCTTCTACATGACAGTCACAGCAAGCGAGCTGTTCTGCAAGAACCTCGATCCGTATTATGCAGTCGCAACAGGATTCAAAGGAGAGATCACACTCTGGATGTCCATCGCGACTGTCAGCCTCGTTGTTCTCGGAAGCTTCCTTATCGACATGTTCTGGTGCCGCTATCTCTGTCCGCTTGGAGCTGTTTCAAACTCACTGAAGTTCTGGGCATGGATCGGTGTACTCTTCGGAGCATATTATGTTGCGGACGTACTTGGCGCAGACATTCCTTGGGCAGTACTTCTCGGAGGATTCTGCATCACAGGATACCTGCTTGAAATATTCCATTCGAAGCCTAAGATGCAGATCCTTTATGTAATGAAGGACAACTCTGCATGTAACGGCTGCGGACTCTGCTCGAAGAAATGTCCATACGGCATCGATATAAAGTCATGCACAAATGGCAAGGTGGAATCTGTGGACTGTACTCTTTGCGGCGAATGTGTGGCTGCATGTTCATCAGAGGCGCTCAAGGTGGGCGTATGTAAGAACAAGCAGGGAAAGTGCTGGAAATACGTTCCTGCTGCGCTGACAGTCATTCTTATCTGTCTGGGAATGTGGGCCGGCGGAAAATTCGAGCTCCCTACCATCGATATGAAATGGGGTATAGAGTCTGTCGCAGAAGACGGTACAGTCACTCAGTTGGTAGACCCTGCAACATTGAAGACATTCAGCATTGAAGGCCTCCGCTCAGTAAAATGCTACGGAAGTTCTATGACTTTCAAGGCACAGGTCGAGAAGGTAGCCGGAGTACACGGCGTGAAGACATTCGTCAACAGACATTCGGTAGAGATCCTCTACGACCCGGCCAAAACAACAGAAGAAAAGATTCAGGAAGCCATCTATACCCCTGTCAAGTTCAGAGTGACCACTCCGGACCACAATGCAGTCGACTCACTCAAGGTCGTTACAATCCGCACTGAGAAGATGTATGACAAGCTGGACATCAACTACCTGGGAATGCAGATGAGACTGTCGGGAAAGAAGATCTACGGTGTTGAATCCGAGTTCTCTTGTCCTCTGATCGTACGCGTATTCATGGATCCGTCTGAAGACCTGTCTGCAGAATGGTTCAAGGAAATTGTTGAAATGGATGTTCTCGAGATGCCCGTTCATGGAGGAGGAGTAAACGAAATCGAAGTAGATTATGAATTCGTCAAGATGGAAGACGGATTCACAATGGTGAATACTGCAGAATATGTAAAGAACCTGTTCTCAGGATTCAGCGTACAGTGGAAGAGCAGGATTGAAGCAGCAGGAAACAAGCAGCAGTATCTTTACGAAATCGTCGACAAGAACTACGAGAAGCCGATCATCCTCCGCAACATGCCATACCTGAGCAATCATCTTTCAAAGCATGAAGGCGTGATCGGTGTTTACCTCACTCTCAACGACGACCTTCAGCCATGCATCCGCATCAGATATGCAGACCCGATGACTGAAGACAGGCTTTGGGAACTTATGACCATGGAGACATGGACAATCACCTACAAGGCTGATGACGTCCGTGAGGAAGCTGCAAAATTCAGCTTCAAGACTCGCGGTACTGTTTATACATATAACGAATAAAGGCCAGCAGCAGTCCGGAAAGACAGGCTGCTGCCGGCGATGATACTATATATGATGATATGAAACTGAAATATCTGATATTGGCTGTCTGTGTTCTGGCGTTTACGGGTAAACAGGCAAGGGCGGACGAAGGTATGTGGATGATCAATGCGATCGACGCAGCCCTTGAAAAGAAGATGCAGGAAAGAGGACTTCTGCTTTCTGCCGGTGAAATATACAATGCAGATGCTCCTGGAGCCGGTGTCGCCGACGCGGTCGTGTCGATGGAATTCGGTTGTACCGGAAGCATCATTTCCGGACAGGGACTCCTGATCACCAACCACCACTGCGCATACAGCGACGTACATGCCCTCAGCACCCCTGAACACAACTACCTTGAAGATGGTTTCTGGGCGATGCGCACAGAAGAAGAGGTTAACATCAAAGGCAAGAGCGTATACTTCCTCAAACGTGTGCTCGACGTGACTGATGAGGTTCTTAAGCTTCATGATGACCTTGTTGCTGAAGGAAAACCCGCAGGAAGCAGAAGACTCAGCCACCTGATGGAGACAAAATACAGCAAGGAAACAGGACTTGAAGCAAGCCTGGCTTCCATGTGGAGAGGCTCGAAATACTACCTTGCTCTGTATGAGGTCTATAAGGATGTGCGCCTTGTAGCGGCTCCGCCTGTGTCTTCAGCAGCATTCGGAGGAGATATCGACAACTGGGAGTGGCCGCAGCACAAATGTGACTTCGCCATGTACAGAGTATATACAGCACCCGACGGATCGCCTGCAGAATACTCTGAGGACAATGTTCCGATGAAGCCGGTACGCAAGCTTGATATCTCATTGGACGGATATAAGGACGGCGACTACACCATGATCATCGGTTACCCGGGAACCATCAACAGATACAGCAGCTCCTTTGAGGTGAACTTTGACGAAACTCTCAACCATCCGATCAACAATGCGATCAGAGGCCGTCAGATGGAGATAATAAAAAAGTGGATGGATTCGGACCCGAACATCCGTCTGAAATATTCGGATTATTTCTTCAGCCTCAGCAACATGCAGGAGTGCTTCAGCGGAGAGCAGGAGTGCTATACACGATTCGATGTCGTTGAGCAGAAGGAAGCACTTGAGAAGGAGCTTCAGGAATGGATCGAAGCATCTGAGGAACGCACCGCAAAATGGGGCGACATTCTCGAAGGACTCCGCACAAAATACCTGGCAATCAGAGATATAGAAGAGAACAACTACTATTTCCGCGAGACCATGATACGTGGATCTCAGCTTGCCCTCATCATGCGAAGAGCTCATAATCCTCGCAATATTGCAGGCACCGGAGAGAAAATGCTGGAGAAATATGCGGAGATTGATCTTCGCGTGGAAAAGGACCTTCTCGAGTACGCGATTGACGTTTTCGTGAACAAGCTTGATCCTTCATACATGAGTGACTGGCAGAAGGAACTGATCGCATCATTCACCAAGGACGGCGTATGCGACACAAAGGCACTCGCAGAAACCCTCTGGAACAGCAGCCTCTTCACATCGGAAGAAGGCATCTCGTGCCTTGGACGCAAAGAGGTCTCTAACGAAGATATTGTTGCGGACTCTCTATGCAGGTTTGTGATGGATGTCAAGTCTACAGATTTCTCATTCGCACAGGCAGAAGCGGAAGGTACGCCGGACATTCTTGCCCTTAAGAGGGAGTACACTCACGCCCTATATCAGATGCGCCTTGAAAAGGGCATCGTGCAGTATCCTGATGCAAATTCCACAATGCGCATCACCTACGGTACTGTAGGCGGATACGAGCCTCGCGACGGAGTGGTATGCGACTGGAAGACGACTCCAGCGGGAATTCTCGAGAAATACAATCCGACCGATTACGACTTCACCCTCAATGACCGCCAGTATCTGCTGTACAGAAGAGGCGACTGGGGCAAATGGGGCGGCGGTCCTGACGGAAAGGATATGTATGTGAATTTCCTTACCGACAACGACATTACAGGAGGAAACTCGGGAAGCCCTGTTCTCAATTCGAAAGGAGAACTGATAGGACTTGCGTTCGACGGCAACAAGGAGTCCCTCGCCAGCGATGCGTTATGGACAGAAGGATACAACAAATGCGTTTGCGTCGACATCCGCTTCATCCTCTGGACACTCGACCGCTACGCCGGCATGACCCGCATCATCGAAGAACTGGGATTGTAGCGCAATTTCCAACAAATCATCCCTCAACAACTTACAGACAGTGCGTGCTCAAAGGGGCACGCACTGTTTATATAGCAACATTAATCAACGTATTACGGTACTGACCTATCGAACAACGATCTGACCGTCCTGAACGTCAACATTGATTACCGAGTCGCGGCGGACATGGCCGTCGAGGATGGACTTTGCAAGGAGGTTGATGAGCTCCTTCTGCATAAGTCGCTTGATCGGGCGGGCGCCGTACTGAGGCTCATATCCCTTCGTACTCATATAGTACTCAAACCCTTCGGTAAATTCGACCATGACACCGTTTTCAGAAAGCTTGTCCTGAAGGTCACGCATCTGCATGCGTAGGATTTCTCGGATATCGGTCTGCGACAACGGTTCGAACATTATGACTTCGTCTATTCGATTCAGGAACTCAGGCCTTACAGTCCTCTTCAGCACCTCCAGAACCTCGTCCCTGCACTCTGCCAGCATCTTTGCCCTTGGAGATTCCTCGTCCCGACCTTTGGTCTCACTCGGAATGACACCTGACGGACTATCCAAGATGCGGTTCTCTTCCGTCTGGACAGTCTCTAAAGGCAATCGTTCCATATAAGACTGAATGATGTCAGCACCGACATTGGATGTCATGATGAGGATAGTGTTCCTGAAGTCGACTGTACGACCCTTATTGTCGGTCAGACGACCGTCATCAAGCACCTGAAGAAGGGTATTGAACACATCCGGATGTGTCTTTTCTATCTCATCAAGAAGCACAACCGAATACGGCTTGCGACGTACCGCCTCAGTAAGCTGGCCACCTTCGTCATAACCCACATATCCCGGAGGCGCACCGACAAGACGGCTCACAGAATGACGTTCCTGATATTCGCTCATATCTATGCGTGTCATCATGTTCTCGTCATTGAACAGAAACTCTGCAAGAGCCTTCGCGAGCTCTGTCTTTCCCACACCGGTAGTACCCATGAAAAGGAATGAACCGATAGGCCTCTTTTCATTCTGAAGGCCTGCACGCGAGCGACGTACGGCATCTGCCACTGCCTCGATTGCATCATTCTGACCTACTACGCGCTTATGAAGTTCCGCTTCCATACGGAGCAGCTTCTCTCTCTCGCTTTCAAGCATCCTGTTCACTGGGATGCCTGTCCATTTTGCCACGACCTCAGCAATATCCTCAGGGGTCACTGCTTCAGTGATTATAGGATCCTTGATCTGAGACTGACGCTCAGTAAGTTCTTCTATCTTCTTCTGAGACTCAGCCATCCTTCCATATCGGATCTCCGCGACCTTTCCATAATCTCCGGCTCTTTCAGCATTATGAGCCTCAATCTTATAATCCTCAATCTTCTGTCTCTGCTTCTGGAGCTCAGAAAGAATACCCTTTTCTTCATCCCAACGCTTGCGGAGTACATCTCTTTCCGCATTAAGCGACTTGAGCTCCTGCTCGATCTTATCCATCTTCAGAGAAACTCCTTCACGCCTGATAGCCTCTCTCTCAATCTCCAGCTGACGGATACGGCTGTCGAGCTCAGCGACCGGTTCCGGTACAGAGTTCATCTCCAGACGGAGCTTGGATGCAGCCTCATCCACCAGGTCGATGGCTTTATCGGGAAGGAAACGGTTTGTGATATAACGGTGAGAGAGCTCCACTGCCGCAATAAGAGCATCATCCTCTATGCGGACCTTATGGTGATTCTCATAGCGTTCCTTCAGTCCACGCATGATTGATATGGACGCTGCCGGAGACGGTTCCTCGACAGTCACCATCTGGAATCTTCTTTCGAGCGCCTTGTCTGTCTCGAAGTATTTCTGATACTCATCAAGAGTGGTAGAACCGATGGTACGCAGTTCGCCTCTCGCCAAGGCCGGTTTGAGGATATTCGACGCATCCATGGCGCCGGAAGTACGACCTGCACCCACCAGAGTATGTATCTCATCGATGAAAAGAATCACCTCCCCATCACTCTCCACGACCTCCTTTACGACACCTTTCAGACGCTCTTCAAACTCACCCTGATATTTTGCTCCCGCAATGAGAGCTCCCAGGTCGAGCGAATAAATCATTCGGCTCTTGAGGTTTTCAGGCACATCACCATCCACGATCTTCTGAGCTATACCTTCTGATATAGCAGTCTTTCCGACTCCCGGTTCTCCAATCAATATCGGATTATTCTTTGTCCTCCTGCTGAGGATCTGCAATACTCTTCTTATTTCCTCGTCCCTTCCTATCACGGGATCAAGCTTTCCCTGCGCTGCTCTTTCATTAAGATTGACAGCGAACCTGCTGAGATTTTCAAACTTGTTGTCTGCCATATGAATTCAGTTTATACTATGCAACATTAGCCGTCTGTTCTTTCGAACAAACGGCTAAAAGTCAAATTATATTCCAAACCCTTTTTTCTGACAAAATGTCAGAGGGCGAAAACTCAATTACTCTACTGTAGGCTCAGCTGGTGCCTCTGCTGAAGGGATTGCTGCAGGGAACTCTGGAGTCGGATCAGCCATCTCGATCTTCTCTGTATAGTCAACAGCCTTTCCACCGTTGTTGAGTGTGAAAGTCGTAACGATTGATACAACGAAGATGAATGCTACGAGACCCCAAGTGATCTTCTCGAGAATGTCAGTAGTCTGACGTACTCCGAAAGTCTGGTTACCTGCCACGAAGTTGCTGGCAAGTCCGCCACCCTTTCCGTTCTGAAGCAATACGATGAGAGTGATGAGTACGCTTGCAACAAGCACAAGCACTGTCAAAACTGTAAAAAGTGCGTTCATATTGTATTTCAACTAGTTTAATTCTTCAATTTTTTGAATAAGGGCTGCAAAGTAAGCATTTTTTTCTGGATTAGCCAAAAGAAGTTTTGAATAAATGTTCTTTGCCTGCTCAGGATAGCCCTGTTCCAGATATATCTGAGCCAATGTTTCGGTGTAGAGATCGAACTCGGACTCCTTCACCTGGTCATATGATTTCTCCTGCTTTGCCTTTGCCGCGTAACGGGAGAAAACTCCGTCATCAGACCTGCGGACCCTGTCGTAATCATCCTGTGAGAAGTAGTCGCCGCCGACTACATGAACCTTTCTTTGAGCATTCAGCTTTATCAGACGCTCCACATCCGCATCGGTCCAGTCATGACTGACAGAGGACCTTATCATTGCCGCCATCCTGGCTCTCGAAGGGACATACATCGCGGCATCTGCATACTGAGTCTCGGCCAACCCGTCTCCCATCTTGCGCATACGCTCGCAGAGTTCCATCCTGGCTCCTCCGAACCATGGATAAAGACTGACAACACCAACAAGCTCGTCAAGAGTGAGTTTCCTTATATCTATATATCCCATAAGTTTACCAGTTAGCAACGGTTGCATTGAACATATCGTCACAGAGCTGCTCGATTATATCCTCACAGAGAGTAGCCTCAACAGCATCAAGAGACTCTGTCGCAGCAAAGTCCGCATATGCTGAAAATGACTTGTCCGAAAAATCATCTTCCGGATATTTCCTGTTGGTGAAGCTGATCTTCACCGTAACGGTAAGTCTGTTCTGAGCAGCCTGCTCATTTGCAGTGATGGATGTCGCCTTCACGTCGTATCCGGTAACTGCTCCGGTAATTTCGAGGTCGCCGTCCATATCCACCTGCTCCAGCTTGGTCAGCTTCAGGAACTTGTCCTGCATCGCGACAGTAAGCTCGTTGCTGAGCGACGGATTCACCTTGAGCGCCTGATACTCGAAATAATTGATAGTCACCGTCTTGACATCAGGCTGAATGGAGGTACCTGTAAACGAGTAGATGCCGCACGAGTGCACAACAAGCATTGTCACGGCAAGGGCCACAACAACTCCGATAGTAGATAATATTTTTTTACCTGTCATCATTTCTCTGTCATCTGCTTTATCTTACGGTAAAGTGTCCTTTCCGAAATACCGAGCTCTGCCGCCGCAGCTTTTCTGTTACCGCCATGCTTGCGCAGAACCTTTTCTATAAGTTCCAGACTTGCTGTCCTTATAGACATGTCTTCAGGTTCCTGTTCCTGGAAATCCTGTTCCTCCGGATCCTCATCATCACCCACAAGTCTCCTGTCGGGGCTCATCGGCATCTCATCCGGCGGCGCGATGGCCGGAGTCATCTGTTTTCCAAGTCCTGCCTTGGCAACAACCTCCTTCAGATAATCCACATCCTGCTTAAGCTGAAGCAGCATCCTGATTATCGCTTCTCTTTCACCTGCGCTTTCAGGGGTTTCCTGATGTGAAGCCGACACTGCAGGAAGAAGATTCGGCTCCTCCTTCGGGATGTAACGGGCCAGGACATTCATATCTACCACACATTTATCGGAATGCGGTGACATCCTAGCCGCCTCAAGCGCAGAAACAGCCTCTGCAACATTCTTCAGCTGACGGATATTACCCGGCCATCTGTATCTGCGAAGCATAATGGACGCATCTTCTGTAAGGGTGACCTTACATACGCCATATTTAGCAGAAAAGTCAGACGCAAACTTACGGAAGAGCAGATTGATATCATCCTTCCTCTCGCGAAGAGCCGGCATCGTGATTGATACAGCACTTAATCTGTAGT
The DNA here is from genome assembly GCA_017555965.1 of Bacteroidales bacterium. Taxonomy (GTDB): domain Bacteria; phylum Bacteroidota; class Bacteroidia; order Bacteroidales; family UBA932; genus Cryptobacteroides. The sequence goes on along the minus strand of JAFZFH010000134.1, from coordinate 83,653 downwards.
ACAGGTCCTCACGGAACTTTCCCTTCGAAACCGCATTCATCAGATTGATGTTCGTTGCCGCAATCACCCTGACATCCGTCTTCAGAACCTTGGAGGATCCTACCCTTATGAACTCTCCGGACTGAAGTACCCTCAACAGCTTGGCCTGAGAAGCCAATGGAAGTTCACCGATCTCATCAAGGAAGATCGTGCCACCGTCAGCTTCCTCAAAATATCCCCGTCTCATCTCGTTCGCACCTGTGAACGAACCCTTTTCGTGTCCGAAAAGTTCAGAATCTATCGTGCCTTCCGGAATCGCACCACAGTTGATTGCAAAATACTTTCCATTCTTTCTGCGACTGTTCTGGTGGACGATACGCGGAATATTTTCCTTACCGACACCGCTTTCTCCCGAAACGAGGACCGTAATGTCGGTCGGCGCCACGGAAACGGCAATCTCCAGCGCCCTGTTGAGCGCCGGATCATTTCCGATGATATCGAACTTATTCTTTAAGGTCTGTAATTCCTGATTCGTCATAATCCTGCAAAGTTAAGAAAATATGATTATATTTGCGGTTATTACATTAAAAACAAAACTATTGCTATGAAGAAGACAATAAAAACATTATCCGCCATCATGGTAGCAATTGCTGCTGCAGCATGCAGTTCACCGGAAAAGATGGCTGAAATGGCAGAAAATCTGACAGTAGGCTGCGAACCTGCTGTTCTTGAAGTTGTCGGAGGAAAGATCGATGCGGATGTGACTGTAACATATCCTGCAGACTATTTCCACCCTAAGGCAATCCTTGAGGTCACTCCTGTGATTGTATTTGAAGGTGGTGAAGTGAAGATGGAGCCTTTCGTTTTCCAGGGCGAAAAGGTTAAGGACAACTATCAGACTGTTCCTTCTGACGGAGCAACTATAACAAAGAAGGTAAGTTTCGACTATGCACCAGGAATGGAGAAGAGCTACCTCGAACTCCGCGGAACTGTAAAGTATAATACAGCTTCGACAAACCTCCCGACAAAGAAGGTTGCTGACGGAGCCAACACAACTTACATGCTTGTGTGCCAAAACGGTCGAGTTGACTACAAGGCAGACAACTACCAGGACGTGATCAGCCAGACAGCTGAAGGCCAGATCCTTTACAACATCAACAGCGCAGAGGTCAGAAACAACCAGCTTACCTCTAAGTCAATCAAGGATTTCCAGGCAGCCATTGACGCTATCAAGGCTAACGACAGAATGAACATCGTAAGCACAGATGTAGTTGCCTATGCATCTCCAGACGGTGAGGAAGACAAGAACGCAAAGCTTTCAGACAACCGTTCGAAGAGCGCAGAGAAGGCATTCGGTTCAGTTACAAAGAAGCACTCTGTTGATGCTCCTGTAAATGTGAAGAGCATCGCTGAGGACTGGGAAGGATTCCAGGAGCTCGTTGCAAAGTCTGACATGGAAGACAAGGACCTCATCATCCGCGTTCTCTCAATGTACAGCGACCCTGCAGTTCGCGAGAAGGAGATCAGAAATCTCTCTGCAGTATATCAGACTCTTGCTAAAAACGTCCTCCCCGAACTCCGTCGTGCAAGATTCATCGCTAATGTAGAGTTCACAAACTACACAAGCGAGGAACTTCTTGAGATCATTGACAGCAACATCGACATCCTTGATGAAGAGGCACTCCTTCGTGCAGCAACTCTCGTAAAGGAGGATGACAGCAAGCTCGCCATCTACAGAAAGGCTGTAGACAAGTTTGACAGCCAGCGCGCACAGTACAACATCGCAGTAACATACATCAATGCAGACGAGCTCGGAAAAGCAAAGAACGCTCTTTCTAAGGTTGCTGAAGACGGCGATGTTTACAATGCTCTCGGAGTAATCGCTCTTCGTGAGGGCGATGTAGACGCAGCGGCAGAGTATTTCGCTATCGCAAACAATGAGGCCGGAGTAGAAAACGCAGCTATCATCGACATCCTTGATGGTGAGTATGAGGCAGCGGCTCAGAAACTTGAAGGTCAGAAGAGCTTCAATGCAGCTCTTGCTCAGCTTCTCGTAGGAAACACTGCACCAGCAGCCGCACTTGAGAAGAACTGCGCAAAGTCTTCGTATCTCCGTGCAGTAGCAGCCGCTCGTGAGGGCAAGACAGCTACAGTGAAGGCAGAACTTGAGAAGGCGTCAAAGAGCGACAAGCTCGCTCAGAGAGCAGCCAAGGACGTTGAGTTCGCTAAGGTCAGATAACATCTGTTCCCTATAAAGCAAGCGGCTGGCCCAAATGGACCAGCCGCTTCTTTTATATCTTAAGTCTGTCATTTCTTTCGGAATCCCAAAGAATGTATCTCGCAGACAGACTGACCTTCCACATCTGACGATACCACCAGATAAATGGCGTGCTTTCCCTTAAGCTCAGTCAATGCAGAAACATCTGTAAAAAGACTTCCTACCTTGCGAGGCATCTCCTTCATCACCTTAATGCTTCCGACCTTGACACCACCGCAATCAGTCCATGGACTGTCTACCATTATATCAATGACTCCGTCGATTCCCTCCGGAAGAACATCAAGCTCAAGGTCGAGACCATCAAGACCGCTTGTCTTGTCGAAGTTGAAATATTTATATCCGACGATTGAACCATCAGTATTGTTCACTACAACATTCGAATTGAGTGTCGGATCATAAGGATTCTCATGAGCGGAAGCATCGAAACGCAGCGCCTTCACATATGAACCTGAGAATACGAAGTTGGGATACTCCTGTCTGGCGGGTTCAGGACCTGTGTACCAGCATGCGATACCTGCCGAATACTTTCCTAACGGGTTCAGACCTTCTGTCTGGAAGCCCTCAGAAGTATATTCTCCCTCTGAAATCGCCACCTTTCCGCCAGGACCCTCCGTGACATTCACTTCAATAGGGGCAACCATTGCCTGACGCGAGAATTCGTCCGTGCCGCACTGGCGATGATAGAACACATACCACTGTCCGCCTATTTCCAGGATTCCGCCGTGGGTGTTTCCGCTTGGAGTCGCAGTCTCGATAACTTTTCCATCAGGATTTTTTGTTCTTCCACGGCCGTCAATGATGGTGCCGCCATATGTGAACGGTCCTAACGGAGATTCAGACCAGGCATAGGCCAATGTGTAATTGGTCGAAGGGAGTCCAAACTCACCTTCTTCTGTCCAACGGCTGTATACAAACACATATTTATCCTTTATCTTTCGGATGGAAGAAGCTTCAAAGAAGCGGAAGACACCTTCCTGATTTCTTGCAGACACCATATCTGCTACGATTTCCGTACCAGGCTTCACTGTAGCCATAGTCTGCGGATCAAGCTCAGCTCCAAAGGATCTTTCAAATCCCCAGTATCCATAGACCTTTCCGTCATCATCCACAAACACTGCAGGATCGAAATCAAGGACTCCGACTGTCCTGGCAGGATCTGACGGACTCCAGTTGCAGACCTGGAACGGTCCATCCGGACGGTCGGACTTGGCAATCATGTTCTTTCTGCCTCCGGCCTGATTGTTAGGGAAAAGATAATACACCTTCTTTCCATCCTCAACTCTGACAGTAACATCCGGAGCATACAGGATGTCTCCCTGACCGTTCTCATACAGAGGATTTCCTTCCGCATCCTTTCTTGACTCAAAGATTACTCCGTCATACCTCCAATTTGAAAGATCATCTTCCGGTGCAGACCACACAACCTGTTCGCGACCACAATATTCACTGATCAGTGAGTCGTGAGAGCCATATACATATACTCGCATCTTTCCCGGGTTGTCCGGGTCCTCAAAAAGGTATGGCTCTCCGTCCGGGATGTATTCCCACAAAGGGAGGAACGGATTCTGAGCCAACGAGCTTACGCATGCCAATGCTGAGGCAAGCATAACAATGGATGTCTTCTTCATATTTCAATCATTTTTGAAACAGGTCTTTCGCAATAGAAAAAACACGTACTGCCGCCCATCCCATAAGGACGAGATAGAGACCGAGATAAAGTTTCGACATCTGTGAGTCTATTCCGGCACGTACATGGAGTATCATAAATACAGTCAACACCACAAATGCCAGCGCCATTACCACCAGGTGGAAAATCTTCATGATCTTGTTTCCCATAATGAGTATTAATTAGTTTGAATGGTAAAGATAGGCAATTTTATTATTTTTGCACCCGCTATGGCAAAGAAGATAGAGAAGACAAATGCGGCCAGACTGCTTGACAAGGCCGGCATATCATACACGCTGATTCCTTACGAGTTCGATGAAAACGATCTCGCGGCACAGCATGTGGCAGACAGCCTGGGACAGGATATTGCACGAGTATTCAAGACCCTTGTCCTGCATGGAGACAGGACAGGCCACATCGTCTGCGTAATTCCCGGAAACGGAGAAGTGGACCTGAAGGCTTTGGCAAAAGTCTCAGGTAACAAGAAGGTCGAGATGATAGCAATGAAGGATCTGCTTGCCGTTACAGGATACATCAGAGGAGGGTGTTCGCCGATCGGTATGAAAAAACGCTTTCCGACCTATTTCCATGACACTGCCTCATCATTTGAAACGATATACGTAAGCGCCGGTGTCAGAGGACTTCAGGTGGAGATTTCACCATCTGACCTGATTGGGTTCGTGAATGGAACGGTAGCTGAGGTCGCCTGTTTTTAAGGGCCGGAAGAATCATCCCGCTCTCACCGGGATTTCGTCGCTTCGCTCCGACATCCCCTTCCGCCTGCGGCGGGGCGGGATTAGCCACCTACGGCGTCTTTTCCCTTTTCCCTGCCGGGAGGGCCCTTGCAGATAATGAAGGCCGGAAGCTTCGCTTCGTTTTTATACAACAAAAGGGTCGCTTGAGAACAAGTTCTCGCGACCCTTTTGTATATAAAAACCGGATGACTTTCGTCATCCGGCCTTCATCATCAGCGGTGAGAGCGGGATTCGAACCCGCGGTACGGTTACCCGTACGTCAGTTTAGCAAACTGGTGGTTTCAGCCACTCACCCATCTCACCAAAACTGCCTGTTTCACTTATAGGACTGCAAAGATATAAATAAATTTGGTGAATCACCAAATAAAACTTGACAAATCGAAAAGATGCCCGGTCTGGCCGGGCATCTTTCACTGAATTATCTTACTGCTTTGCGATGTTTTCACGCATTTCGGTATCTGCCTGGATGTTCTTCATCTTGTAGTAATCCATGATGCCGAGATTGCCGTTACGGAACGCCTCCGCCATTGCGAGAGGAACCTCTGCCTCTGCCTCGATTACGCGGGCGCGTGCTTCCTGAGCCTTAGCCTTCATCTCCTGCTCAAGAGCGACTGCCATTGCGCGACGCTCCTCTGCGCGAGCCTGGGCAATGTTCTTGTCTGCCTCAGCCTGATCCATCTGGAGAACGGCACCGATGTTCTTTCCGATGTCGATATCCGCGATGTCAATGGAAAGAATCTCAAAAGCTGTTCCTGCATCAAGGCCCTTGTTGAGCACCACCTTAGAAATGCTGTCCGGATTCTCAAGCACTGACTTGTGGCTTTCTGCAGAACCGATAGAAGAAACGATTCCCTCACCTACTCGTGCAAGAACGGTCTCCTCACCTGCACCACCGACGAGCTGCTTGATGTTTGCGCGTACAGTAACACGTGCCTTTGCGATAAGCTGGATACCATCCTTTGCTACTGCTGTTACGGGAGGTGTATTGATCACCTTTGGATTTACCGACATCTGTACGGCCTCGAACACATCACGTCCGGCAAGGTCAATGGCAGCAGCCATCTTGAAGTCAAGCGAGATGTTTGCCTTGTCTGCAGAAATCAGCGCATTCACAACCTTAGGAACATTTCCCTTCGCAAGGTAGTGGGCCTCAAGTTCATTTGCATAAAGCGTAAGTCCAGCCTTTGTTCCTGTCACCATCGCCATCACGATAGTGTTTGGAGAAACACCTCTCCAGCGCATGAGGACAAGCTGAATGAGGGAAATGCGGACTCCTGAGATCAACGCCTGGAACCAGAGGGTCACAGGGAAGAACCAGAGAAAGATCACAAGACCTACTATCGAGACTGCGATCCATACAATAATCATTGCATCCATAGTGTATTCCATAATTTAAATATTGTTTACGTATATCTTCTTATCCTCGATGAGGACAACCTTCACCTCAACTCCAGGATCGATCATTCCTTCGAGCGCCTTGACCTCGACGACGTGTTCACCGAACTTTACCGAACCCATAGGAGCAAGCCTTGTTACTGTCGTACCGCAGTCGCCTACAGCAAGTATATCCGAACCGGACTCTACTGCCTTCGCATCAATGTTGGTTTCAAGAGTAAGCCTTTTCCATGTCTTGGCACGAAGCACCCAGATGGTGAGGGATACGATCAGAACCGCATTGACAGAAGTCACTATGACTCCTGCGGTTGTGCCGAGTTGATTGAATGCATAGAAACATGAACCACCTAAAGAAAGGAGTCCGAGCACACCGGCGATACCGACTCCGGGCACAAGAAGAATCTCGGCAAAAATCAGCACCAGGCCGACAAGTATCAACGTAATGATGAATCCCATGACTATATCACATTAAATATACCCGAACAACAAAGATAAGTTTTTACCGTCATAAATGGAAATATATTACTACTTTTGTAAAAAGTTAACACACACATAATTGATCATGAAAATCTTCAGAATTTTATTTTTGACTTCCGTACTGGCATTGTTGGCAGCATGTAATGGACCGGTAAAACCGGAAAGCACAGACGGCCATCAGCTTTGGTTCTATTCTATGGATAACGACGGCATGAACCTTTCGCCGGAGAAGACGACCATGGCAATCGCAGCAAACGAAATCCAGGAATACTGGAAAGGCGGCCAGGACGTTGCATTCAATGTCCTAGAAGCAAAGGATGAAACTCTTGGAAACGAAGGCTACAGACTTGTATTCGACAAGAACGGAATCTCAGTAGAATCTAACACAGAAACCGGCGTACTTTACGGAGTATATGACCTTCTCCGCAGACAGGAGACCGGCAAGCTCGTAAAGACCGGCACCATCACAGAAGTTCCCGCATTCCAGTACCGCGTCCTTAACCATTGGGACAATCCCGACCTCACAGTCGAGCGCGGATATGCAGGACAGTCTCTCTGGAAATGGGAAAGCCTTCCTGGCACTATCCTCCCTGTATACGAGGAATATGCACGAGCAAACGCATCTCTCGGAATCAACAGCACCGTACTCAACAACGTGAATGCTGACCCGATAATGCTGACTCCTGAGTATCTTGAAAAGGTGAAGGTTCTCGCAGACATCTTCCGTCCTTATGGACTCAAGGTATTCCTCTCGATCAACTTCGCTTCTCCAAAGCGCATCGGAGGTCTCAAGACATCTGACCCTCTTGACAAGGACGTTGTAAAGTGGTGGAACGACAAGGCTGCAGAAATCTATTCGATCATTCCTGACTTCGGAGGTTTCCTCGTAAAGGCAAATTCAGAAGGCCAGTCAGGTCCTCAGGACTACGGACGCACACACGCAGACGGAGCAAACATGCTCGCAAAGGCAGTGAAGCCGTTCGGCGGCATCGTCATGTGGCGCGCATTCGTATATGACGCACAGGCACCTGACCGCGCAATGCAGGCAAGCCTCGAATTCGTGCCGTTTGACGGCAAGTTCGACGACAACGTCATCATCCAGATCAAGAACGGTCCTATCGACTTCCAGCCTCGCGAGCCGTTCAGCCCGCTTTTCGGCCAGCTCGAGAATACAACTGTAATGGCTGAGATGCAGATCACTCAGGAATATCTCGGTCACTCGAACCACCTTGTATACCTCCATCCTATGTGGAAGGAATGTCTTGACTCCGACACATATCAGAAGGGCGAAGGCTCTACAGTACGCAAAATCACTGACGGCCAGCTCCACAACCGCCCTATCAACGCAATCGCAGGTGTGACAAATATCGGAGACAGCACAAACTGGTGCGGCCACCATTTTGCACAGGCAAACTGGTATGCTTACGGACGTATGGCATGGAATCCTGATCTCTCTTCAGAAGAAATTGCGGACGAGTGGATCAGACAGACATTCACCGACGATGCTGATTTCGTGAATCCTATCAAGGACCTCATGATGGAATCCCGCGAGAACACTGTCCGTTATGAAATGCCTCTCGGACTCCATCACACATTTGCAGGAGCCGGCCATTATGGACCTGGTCCATGGGAAGGCAGCATCCGTCCGGACTGGTCGCCTATGTATTACCATAAGGCGGGCGTTGACGGAGTCGGCTTTGACCGCACTATGAAGGGAAGCGGCAACACCGGCCAGTACAACGAGCCTCTCGCTTCTATCTATGATAATGTGGAAACATGTCCTGAGGAGCTCATCCTCTGGTTCCACCACCTTCCTTGGGATTACAAGATGAAGAGCGGAGAAACCCTTTGGGACACACTCTGCCACACATTCCAGCAGGGTATCGATGCAGCAGCAGGATACATCGACACATGGGCATCTGTCCGCGACTATGTCGACGAGGAGCGTTGGAATGAAGTAAATGTGAAGGTTGTGCGTCAGGCAAAGGATGCGCTCTGGTGGAGAGATGCTACAATGCTCTACTTCCAGACATTCTCAAACCTTCCATTCCCTGAGGACTGCAGCGAGCCTCAGCACACATTCGAAGAGCTCCGCAGATTCAGACTCGGCATCTCGAACTACGAGACTCCTGATCCTGAAGCGCTTCCGGAATACGACCTCAGCAGACTCTAAGAGTCACGACAAAAAAACATCGGCCTTGGCTCACATGACCAAGGCCGATGTTTTTTATCTCATCATATATTTATTCCTTTGGAATCTCCACGCAGGAAGCACCGGCTGTTCCCATTGCCCTTATGAAGCCTGCGAGGTTTTCTGCCGTTTCCTTATCAGCAAAAGGTCCGACTATATATACTTTCGTACCGTCTTCCTTTTCCACTCTGGCGATATCCTTTCCCGGAGCCTGCTGGCGCACACCACCGGCAACTGCAGCATCAAGATCTTCGGTTCCTGTCTCTATCCTTACTTCGTAAAAAGCAGATTTTTTCTTTTCCGCTTCCAGCGCTCGTGCCTTGGCTACAGTCAACTCTTTTCCATCATTGAAAGCAACGATGAATGCATTTCTGAAACCGGCTCTCTTGACAGAATTCAGATTAGCCAGCACGTCAGCATATGTCCTGAAAAGACCTACCCTGTATGTATATCTTCCGCCGGAAGATTTAGTTTCAAACACAGGACTCAGACCATTCAGTTTTGAAACGGTCGCCTGTATTGCAGATGAATACATCTGTATCTGATATACCAGACCGGAAGGCAGAGTATTGTCCTCAGCAAACTGTCCCTGCTCAAGAATCTTGAAAGAGTAATCGAACTCCGGCTCCGGCTCAAGCATATTGAGGAACAATGGTTCTCCGAATGCCTTTCTTGTAAACACATAATCGACATTCTGACCTGTTATCTCTCTGTCTGCCTCTGCCATAAGCTTATCCGGATCGATCACAACTCCGCTGAAAAGGAACTCCATCTCTATGTCCTGAAGTATCTTTGAAGCCAAGGCAAGCGAGTCACGAAGTGCAGTGATTGCAAATTCACCGTCAAGAACAGCATCTTCGTCATTTGCTATACGCGCATCCTCAACTGCCAGGCCAAGACGGTCGATCGAATCACGCAATGCCCTTACTTCGGACATCTTCTCCATATATCTGCGTGTGTCAAAGTTCTCAGGAATATCCGCCTTCACATCAGTGTCCCTATCCTCTGAAGACATCGAATCAGGATCGAGGGAAGCGATTGACCTCAACTCTTCAGAATCATTGACCGCACGCCTTACCGGCATATCGTCATATTTGATGACATACACCCATACACTATCATTGCTGCAGTCTCGGTTTGATGCGAATAAAGAATATTCTCCATCAGGAGTATTCATAAAGAGAAAGTCATCCGCCGGAGAAGAATATGGAAAACCCATATTGACAGGCATTGACCAGTCACCTGTATCAGAGTCGCGCTCTGATACATAGATATCATAACCGCCTACACCGTACAGACCGACTGAAGAAAAATACATTTTTGATCCGTCAGGAGACAGCATCGGATAGATCTCATCCGAAGCAGAAGTCATATGCTCGTTAAGCAAGGCCGGAGCGGACCAGACCGTATCCTGCCATTCCGAATGAAGGATATTTCTGATACCATCCTTATCTGTTGCAGACCAATATATTACATCATTTCCTTCAGGCAAATAGACTGCTTTCGAATAAGCATGTCCTGCACTGTCCAGCTGACATGGAACCATTCTCCAAGAACTGTCTGCAAGAGGATAGTACAGAAAGAAATCTTCAATAGCGAACCTGTGCCTTGCCACAACATCCGGAACATATACGAAGTCCATCATGCTCAGACCGTTTTCTGCCATAAGGAGTCTGTCGCTGATATCAAGGGCAAGAAGCGAATCATCTGCAGTCATCAGAGAATCCACAAGCATTTCAGAAGCGGAGACATAAGCTATGGATGCGTCATCAAACATATATTTCTCACGCAAGCTATCTCCACGACGCATTTCCTCCAAAGCCTCAGCACTCTGTGCATGCACATGCACCGGACACATCAGCAATATCAGAAAAACAAATATGTAACAAGGGTATTTCATTTTCATCCTACAAAAGTATGAAATAATTGCATAAAAAGATGATAAAAAGGTGTTGATTCTTCATTTATAAGAAAAAAGTCGTAAATTTGTGCCCTATTTTGCAATCGGTATGCAAAATCGCATCCAAGACCGCAGAAAAAGACAATAAATATCATTAAAACAATAGTTTATTATGCAAAGTAAAGGTGCAATCAGATTTGTAGCGATACTCCTTATGCTCGCATCTCTCTGGCAGCTTTCCTTCACTCTTGTAACCAACCGACAGGAGAAGAAAGCAGAGAAGTATGCTGAGGCAAAGGCAGAAGCTGCAATGCAGACAGTCGCTTTCGGCAAGGTTGCTGAAGCCGACAGAGCCTTCTACCTCGACTCAATCAAGAAGGACGAGAACAGAAGGTACATCGATTCTATCTCATCAGAGAAGATCTATTTCGGATACACTTACAAGGACGTAAAGGCTAAGTCTATCAACCTTGGTCTCGACCTTAAGGGAGGTATGAACGTAATGCTCCAGGTGCAGCTCAAGGACCTCGTGAAGGCTCTTGCAGGCGGCAACGAGTCTCCAGAGTTCACACAGGCTCTCGCACTCGCTCAGGAGCGCAGCGTAAACTCTCGCCAGGACTTCATCACCCTCTTCGCTGAGGCTTGGGAAGAGACTTCAAACGGTACTCCGCTTGCTCAGATCTTCGGTACTTACGAGATGAGAGACAAGATCGGACCAGAGTCAACAGACGCTGAGGTTATCGCAGTTATCAGAAGTGAGTCCGAGAGCGCAATCTCTAACTCATTCAACGTACTCAGAAACCGTATCGACCGTTTCGGTGTGACTCAGCCAAACATCCAGAAGCTCGGAAACAGCGGACGTATCCTTGTTGAGCTTCCAGGCGTAAAGGAGCCAGAGCGTGTAAGAAAGCTCCTCCAGGGTACAGCATCACTCGAGTTCTGGGCAACTTATGACAACGCAGAGATCGAGGCTTACCTCGCTGAGGCAAACGCAACTCTCGCACAGGTTCTCGCTATTACAGAGGAGGATGCTGTAGAGACAGCAGAGGAAGACGATCTTCTCGCACAGGAGCTCAAGGAAAACGACGCCGCTGCTGAGAACGCTTACAGAAAGCAGAATCCGCTTTTCTACGCTCTCCAGCCATCTGGCGCCAGAGGATATGCATGCATCGGTTATGCTCACTATGCAGATACTGCACTTGTGAACAAGTACCTCGCTATGCCTCAGATCAAGCAGCTCTTCCCACCTGAGTTCAAGCCAATGTGGACTGTGAAGGCTTCTGCTATGGACCCTAACGAGAACATCTTCGAGCTCGTTGCCATCAAGGCTACTTCACGTGACGGCAAGGCACCTCTCGACGGAGGTTCAGTTACTGACGCACGCGTATCATACAGCAACACAGGCGGAAACCCTTCAGTTTCTATGTCTATGAACGCAGAGGGTGCAAACGTATGGGCACGTATGACTAAGGAGAATATCGGCAAGCAGATCGCAATCGTTCTCGACGGTATGGTTTACTCATACCCTACAGTAAACGGTGAGATCACTGGCGGTAGCTCAGAGATTTCCGGTAACTTCACCCTCGAAGAGGCTGAGGACCTTTCAAACGTACTTAAGTCAGGTAAGCTCCCTGCACCTGCAACAATCATCCAGGAGCAGGTTGTAGGACCATCACTCGGTGCAGAGTCAATCAATGCAGGTCTCATCTCGTTCATCATCGCATTCGTACTTGTACTCCTTTATATGGTATTCTTCTACCAGGGTGCAGGTCTCGTTGCTGACGTTGCTCTCATCGCTAACGTTGTTCTCCTCTTCGGTACACTCGTTTCATTCGGTGCAGTTCTTACTCTCCCTGGTATCGCCGGTCTCGTATTGACACTCGGTATGGCAGTGGATGCGAACGTGATCATCTACGAGCGCGTGAAGGAGGAACTCCGTGCAGGTAAGGGTCTCAGCAAGGCAATCGCCGACGGTTACTCAAACGCTTACTCGGCAATCATCGACGGTCAGCTTACTACATTCCTTACCGGTGTTGTTCTCTTCCTCTTCGGATCAGGTCCGGTACAGGGCTTCGCAACAACCCTTATCATCGGTATCATCACTTCTGTCCTCACTTCAGTATTCATCACAAGAATCATCTTCGACGACAGAGTGTCTAAGGGTAAGAACATCTCATTCGACAACAACCTCACAAGAAACTTCCTCCAGAACACTAAGGTTGACTTCATCGGCAAGAAGAAGATCGCTTACTTTGTTTCAGGAGCTCTCATCCTCATCTCACTCGTATCTATCTTCACTAAGGGTTTCACATATGGTGTTGACTTCACAGGTGGACGTACATACGTTGTAAGATTCGACAAGGCTGTTACAGCTGAGGATATACGTGCAGCAGCAATCGCAGAGTTCGACGGAGCGGTTGAGGTTAAGCAGTTCGGTGGCGAGAGCCAGATGAAGATCACTACTCAGTACCTTGTTGAGGATGAGTCAACAGAGGCAGATGCAACAGTAGAGAACAAGCTCTACAACGCTCTCCAGGGATTCTTCGCAGACGAGCTTACTTTCGCTGAGTTCACTTCAACTCTCGACAACCCTAACGGTATCATCAGCTCTGACAAGGTTGGTCCTACTATCGCTAACGACATCACAAGAAACGCTATCATCGCTGTGGTAATCGCTCTCTTCGTGATCTTCGCATACATTGCGGTACGATTCAAGGGCTGGACTTGGGGTCTCGGTGGTGTGACAGGACTTGCTCACACAGCACTTATCGTGATCGGCTTCTTCTCACTCTTCTCAGGTATCCTTCCATTCAGCCTTGACGTTGACCAGACATTCATCGCTGCGATCCTGACTATCATCGGTTACGCAATCAACGATACAGTGGTTATCTTCGACCGTATCCGTGAGTACAAGACGCTGCATCCTAAGGCAGACTTCCGTCAGAACGTGAACGAGGCTCTCAACAGCACTCTCTCACGTACAATGAATACTTCACTCACTACTCTCGTGACTATGCTTGCGATTGCAATCTTCGGTGGTGAAGTGATCAGAGGTCTTGCAGTAGCTCTTATCCTCGGTATCGTTATCGGTACTTACGCTTCTATCTTCATCGCAACACCAGTTATGTTCGATGTAACTAAGAGAGCAGAGAAGAAGACTGCAAACAAGTAAGAAAGTTCATTCCTCAGAATGACACAATAACGACAGAGCGACCTTGACGGGTCGCTCTGTTTTTTGTATCTTTGTCTTCCTTAATCAGAAGCATATGTCATTCGTCCATCTTCATGTTCACACACAATATTCTATCCTAGACGGCCAGGCGTCGATCGGAAGCCTTTTCGATCGTGCAAAGGAACTTGGCATGCCCGCCCTTGCAATAACAGACCATGGTAACATGTATGGCGTCAAGGAGTTTCTGAAGGTGGCAAAGAAGTACCCGGAGGTGAAGCCAATCATCGGCTGCGAGATCTATGTGACCCGTCACTATGACCATAAGATCAAGGATAAGGATCACAAGGGTTATTACCATCTCATTCTCCTTGCAAAGAACTACAACGGCTATAAGAACCTCATGAAGATCGTTTCTACCGGTCACATTGAGGGAAAATACTATGACAGACCTCGCGTTTCGCACGAAATTGTGGAGAAATACTCGGAAGGTCTCGTCTGCTGTTCTGCATGTATCGCAGGAGAAGTGCCAAGAGCGATCATTGCAGGCGACATGAAGGCTGCAGAAGAGGCGGTCGCATGGCACAAGAGGGTCTTCGGAGACGACTTCTATCTTGAGGTCCAGGAGCATAAGACGGAGATCCCGGGACAGTCACAGGAGGTGTACGAAAGACAGGTTGTCGCAAATGAGGGAATATTCGAGCTCGCTGCAAAGACGGGAACAAAGGTCGTTGCGACAAATGACGTCCATTTCACAAGAAAGGAGGACGGTCCTGCACACGACAGGCTCATCTGCCTTACCACTAACGTTTATGTAGACGATCCGAACAGAATGAGATATACCCAGCAGGAGTATCTCAAGAGTGAGGACGAGATGATGGACATCTTCTACAAGCACCCGGAAGCCCTCAGCAACACTCTCGAAGTGGCGGAAAAGATCGAAAGCTTCAAGATCGACAAGGACCCGATTCTCCCGAAATTCGACCTTCCAGAGGAGTTCATGGCAGACATCGACAGCCATCTTGCAAAATACAGCCACATCATCGACGCCGGACGCTGCGACCCGAAGGGTAATGACAGAGGCGTGGAGTTCACATGGTCTGTCGCATTCCTTTGTCACCTTACATATAAAGGTGCTGCGGAAAGATATGGAGACTCCCTTAACGACGAACAGGCAGAGCGTATCGAATTCGAGCTCAAGACCATCTGTTCGATGGGTTTCCCTGACTACTTCCTTATCGTGCAGGACTTTATTGCAGCTGCACGAAGTGAGGGCATTTCCGTTGGTCCGGGACGTGGTTCTGCAGCGGGCTCCGCTGTCGCATACTGTCTGAAGATCACGAATATCGACCCTATCAAATACGACCTCCTCTTCGAGAGATTCCTCAACCCGGACCGAATCAACATGCCCGATGTCGACATCGACTTCGATGACGACGGACGTTATCGCGTATTCCAATATATCGAGGAAAAATACGGAAAGGACCACATATCACATGTGATCACATATGGTACAATGGCTGCAAAATCCGCCATCAAGGATGTCGCACGCGTAAGCCGTATGCCTATAGATGAGTCCAACAGACTCACCAAACTTGTTCCTGACAGACCGTTCGAGGCAACTGTGGAGGAAGACGGAAAGAAGGTGACCAAGGAGTTCAAGCCGAAGCTCGGCAACTGTCTCAAATACGGAGACCTCAAGACTGAACTTGAAAACGGAAATGAACAGACCAAGGAAGTGCTTCAGTATGCAGGAAAGCTGGAAGGCTGTATCCGCCAGACAGGTGTCCATGCATGTGCGATGATCATCGGTAGAGGAAATCTTACCGAGTACATCCCTATTTCCATCGCCAACGACAAGCTCACAGGAGAAGAGGTGTGGGTATCGCAGTATGACGGCCACTATATCGAAGAGGTCGGAATGCTCAAGATGGACTTCCTCGGATTGAGAACGCTCTCGATCATCAAGGAATGTCAGGCCAACATCAAGAAACGTTTCGGCATCGAATTCGACATAGAAAAGATTCCTATTGACGACAAGCTGACGTACGAGCTCTACAGCCGTGGAGACACGACAAGTGTGTTCCAGTTTGAAAGTCCCGGAATGAAGGAGTGGCTGATAAAGCTTCAGCCGACCCGCTTCGAGGACCTTATCGCCATGAACGCCCTTTACCGTCCGGGTCCGATGGACTATATCCCTGATTTCGTTGAAAGAAAGCAGGGTCGCCAGCCTATCGTATATGACCTTCCGGAAATGGAGGGCACCCTTCAGGATACATATGGAATTACCGTATATCAGGAGCAGGTGATGCTTCTGTCCCGTAAGCTTGCCGACTTCACAAGAGGTCAGGCGGACACGCTCCGTAAGGCCATGGGTAAGAAGATCATCGACCTTCTTAACTCTCTCAAGGGACTCTTCCTCGAAGGTGGACAGAAGAACGGACATCCTAAGGAAACCCTGGAAAAAATCTGGGCAGATTGGGAGAAGTTCGCAGCCTATGCGTTCAACAAGTCTCATGCGACCTGCTACGCTTGGGTAAGCTACCAGACAGGATGGCTCAAGGCCCATTATCCGGCAGAGTTCCAGGCAGCCAACCTTACCAAGAATCTCTCCAATATGGATGAGATCAAGAAGATTATGGATGACTGCAAGAAGAACGGCATCAAGGTTCTGAATCCGGACATCAACGAGTCTGATGCACGATTTACCGTAAACAAGCAGGGTGAAATCCGATTCGGACTTGGAGGAATCAAAGGTTTTGGAGACAATATCGTTCGCGCCATCCTTGCAGAAAGGGAAGAAAACGGCCTGTTTGAGGATATCTATGACTTCGTTGAGAGAATGTCAGGAGTAGTCAACAGAAAGGCGTTCGAATCCCTTCTTCATGCGGGAGCATTCGACAGTTTCGGGCTTTGCAGAAAGCAGTTCAGCCTGCCGGGAAGGAATGGAGACATATTCATGGATACACTCCTCAGATATGGAGAACTCTACAGGAAGGACAGCCTGGAAAGCAGCGTATCACTCTTCGGAGAGGTGGAGGAAATGAAGCCGGAAAGACCGGAGATACCTGCAATGACAGGAGAAGAGGATATCCTGGAGAAGCTTCAGTATGAGAAGGAGCTTGTCGGAATGTACCTGTCGTCACACCCTTTGGATACATACCAGTTCGAACTTGAGAACTTCACGACCTGTCAGCTGAGCGAAATAAATGCTCTAGTGTCTGAGTGCGAGATGAAGAAGACCAAGATGAAGGTTGCTGTCGCAGGTTTCATCACCAAGACAGAGCATATCAACAGCCAGAACGGACGTCCTTGGTCGAGAACTCAGATCGAGGATTTCGGAGGAAGCTATGAACTCAAACTTTATGGCAAGGACCACGAGTCTTTCATGAGCTATATGGTACAGAACAATACCATATTCATAGAAGGTGAAATCGACGAGAAATACTACATCAAGCCGGAAGACAGGGCACAGGGCAAGACTTCGCCATACGGTTTCAAGGTCAAGAAGGTCATGCTTCTTGGAAACGTGACAGACACCTATATAAAAGGCTTTGCTGTCAACATCACGACTACCATGCTTACCCCTGAGTTCCGCGACAAGCTGGTGACCCTCATAAAGAAGAACAAGGGTAACGTACCTCTCAGCATGTTCCTTTATGACCCGGAGAAGAAATGGAATATCGAGTTCCTTTCAAGAAAATTCCGCGTCGGAGTGACAGCAGGCTTCATTGAGGAACTCGATAAGATGCGAGTGAAATACTCTGTGCTTAAAAAGTAAGCAGAGTCATTATCGGATAATGGTCGGAAACGAACTTCCTGTCAGCATATCTCGTTGTTACAGTCTGATACTCCAGGCAGTCCGAGAAGCTTGAATAATAGATGTGGTCGATAATGTCAGAACACTTTCCCCAATTGTGATATGTGCCCGTATTGTCTGTCTTTGCAGCGGACGTGCGGGCATTGATCATTTCTGAATTGATGTCTGAAAGATCCGGATCCGACGGCTTCATATAGAATCCGCCTGTAACGACAACAGGTATATTTTCTGTATTCAGTTCTGCCACCTTATCAAGAATCTGGCGAAGGACCCCCTTACGCTCGGCATCCGGAGTCTTTTCCATGTCCACATTGACAAGATAGAATCTGTTACCTGTCTTCTTATGCTTTATCAGCGTCCATGTTGCAGCATCAAGCGATCCGGACTTCAGAAGAGAAACCGTCTTCTTGTTCCAAAGTACAGAGGCGTATTTTCCTACCGCCTTATATTCCTTGAAGTTCTGCTCGACGAATTCGATCTGGTCGCTTGCCGCTTCCTGAAGACCGATCACATCAGCCTGCTGATCCTGCATCATTTCTGCGCTGGCTGCATATCTGTAAACCCAGGAGTTCGTTCCGTCTTTGGCTTCGCTGTATCTTATATTATATGAGATGACCTTGAGGTCCTGCGCATTCATGGCAAACTGTACCAGTATTGCCAGAATAAGTGTTGTAACAATCCTTTTCATACAACAAAATTAACTATTTTATTGTATTTTTGCATAAATACGATTCATATCATGGCAGAAGAAACATTCTCAGATCTCGGCAGAGTCGAGGCAATCGCGAAACTCTACGAGGGAACACCCTACAAACCTTTCGAAAGCAGTTGGTTTGAAACCTCTGGAAAGTCATATGTAACCCAGCAGTCAAGAACCTTCATCGAAGGCATCGACTTCGATCTTGTATATTTTCCGCTCAAGCACCTCGGTTATAAATGCGTGACTGCAGTAACCGGAGAGCTCTACGCAGAGTTCTCGCATCCGCGTACCCTGGACATCAGACTCGGCATATCGTCAAAGCTTGACCTCAAGCACATAAAGGAAATCTGGGAAGGTGTAGTTGCAGCAGCAAAAGAGCACGGATATTTAAAGGTCTCTCTGGACCTTGTTCCTTCTCCAAACGGACTTGCTGTAAGCGTCTCTGCTAATGGCGAGACAAGTCTTCTGACAGCAAAGCGCCGCCCTGCAGCAAAGAGCATGGACCTCATCTGCGTATCTGACAATCTCGGAGCGGCATTCATGGGATTCCAGGTACTCGAAAGAGAGAAGAGAGCCTTCGAAAAGAGCGGAGATGCAAAGGCACAGCCGAAGCTCGAAGACTACAAGCACCTTGTAGGAGCATATCTGAAGCCTCAGATCAATGCAAAGACCATATCCCAGATGGAAGATGCTGAAATCATCCCGTCATATGGATATCTCGTGACAAGGGGACTTGCTGACGCGGTAAAGCGTCTTGTCCGTGACAGCGGTCTTGGAGCCAAGATATATGTAGACAAGCTCCCGTTTGCCGGTAAGACATTCGAATTGGGCAAGGAACTTAACATCGACCCTATTTCTGCCGCACTGAATGGTGGAGAAGACTACAGACTGCTCTTTACGATTCCTATCGGAAAACATGAAAAGTTCCGCCACGACTTCCAGACGTTCGATATCATCGGACATCTTGCAAAGCCGGAAGTGGGAGCTGCAGTTGTAACTCCGGACGGCGTGGAACTGCCGATGAAGGCACAAGGTTGGAATAACGAATAAACTATAAAGACAATGAAAAAGATCATCAGCATCATCCTCATGGCAGGATCACTCTGTCTCTGCGGACAGACAGCGTCAGCTCAGAGCCTTACAGATCTCCTGAAAAAGGCAGCTGGCAGCGAGACCGTTAAAAATGTTGTTGAAAGCGTAACAGGAACAACTATCAAGACAGATGTCACAGGAACATGGACATACTCGGGAATCGCTGTCAAATTGGAAAGTGAAGACATTCTTACGAGTACAGCAGCTTCTCTTGCAGCCGGTCAGATAGAGGACAAGCTTGATTCATACGCGTCAAAGGTAGGAATCAAGGCCGGTACATTCTCTTTCACATTCAAGGAAGATAAGTCTTTCACTGCGACTGTAAAGGGAAAGAACTTCAATGGTACATATTCACTCAGCGAGGACTACAAGACAATGACTCTTCAGTTCGGAAGCACTCTCGGATTGAAACCTTTCAACGCTGCAGTATCTGCTACAGCAAGCGAGCTCAATCTCCTTTTCCCTGCTGACAGACTCCTTGAACTCCTTGGAAAGCTTACATCAACCAGCAGCAATTCGACACTCAAGACAATCGGAACCCTCGTAAATCAGTACGACGGAATGAAGCTCGGACTTGAGTTGACAAAATAATCAGAGATTTACAAGATAGTGCATCATCTTGTTTTCAGGGGCATCCTTCAGGATGACCCTTTTTTCATTGTCAAGAAGGTATAGAGACGGTATTGCACGGACGCTGTAAAGGCCTTCATTTCTGATCACCAGATCCTGATCGAAGCCGTTATACCAGTTTTCCGGATATACAGGCATATAATCGATCCATGACTGGATATCCTCATCAATATAGATATTCAATACAGCAAGGAAGCCATCTTCCACCATAGCCATCACCTTCGGCTCATCTTTAAGCATGTTGATGATGTTAAGACAGGCGTCGCAGTCCGGATTACTGAAGAAAAGCAGGGTATAAGGGGCGTTTACACCATGAAGAGAGTGAACCTTGCCTCTCTTGTCTGTAAAGGTGAAATCGGCGGCTTTCTGTCCAATACGGTTAACGGCACAACCTTCGGCCTGATGACGGAATCTGTCTTTTTCCAGCTCGTCAAAACCTTCATATGAAGCCAGACGGCTTGCAAAATGCAGGTAGTGTTCCTCATTTCTCATAGGAGAATTCGGATCATATATATACTTATCTGCAAGGGATGCAAAAGTTTCGAAAACATTGGATGAGGAGTCTTTTCTTTCACAGGCAAATATCTTGTCACACAAGCTCTTTATCGCCTTTTCAGAAGTCCTGAGCTCAACCATATCGAGAATCGAGAGCCAGTTTGCGAACTTCTGTTCCACATCCTCCTTGCTCACACCGCTTACAAGCAGTGAATCACAAGGATATGCCCTGTCCGCGGCTGTAATGTTGTCCCAGAAATGTTCCGCATAATAATTCGCGGCATCCTGCTGGGTCTGGATCATTGCAGGAATGGTAATATCGGGAAAAGGCAGAGCATTGAACTGCTCCGCCTTTTTCTGTCCGCATCCTGCTGCAAGCAGGAATGAAACCAATATGATTATATTTCTATTTTTCATCCTTTCTTACTGCTGCTTCAGAAATGTTGATAAGGAAGTCACCTATCTTCTCAAGCTCATTAAGAACATCTATATAATAGACTCCTGTCAGATAGTTATAGCTGTTGTTCTCGATGTTGACGATGTGCTCCTCTCTGAGATGTCTTCTGCACTCATCAATGTTGTATTCAGCATTGACTGCATTTGTAATATCAGTAAGATATTCGCTCCTGAGGTTGGCAACCATCACATCATAACCCTTCTGGACAAGATCCATCATCTTGTTGAGACGGTCAAGAATGCTCTTGTCAAAGACTTTTCCGTGTACATTCTTTCTCTTGAGGATACGGCCGATAGCCTCTCCTGAATCTCCAAGAGACTCCATCTCCTTGACGATCTTGTACATCGCCCTGATATCCTTTACAGCTTCCTCACTGATTTCATTCTTGGAAACCTCGTTCAGGTATGATGCGATTTCGAACTCGATTCTGTCTGTAATCTCCTCATACTTGATGAGCTTCTCATTCAGAGCATCGAACTTTTCAGGATTCTGCTCATTGACGGCCTGACGGAGATAAACGAATCCGTTACGGCAGATTTCAGCAAAATGGATAACCTCCTGCTGTGCCTCGTTGAGAGAAAGCTCTGCAGTAGAAAGAGGACCTCCTGAAATATATTTGAGGCGGAAGACCTCAGTCTCACCCTTAGGTTCCTTGACGAGATATATGACAGCCTTCTCGATAAGAGGAACGAACCATATGAGGATAAGAGTATTTGTTACATTGAAGAGGGTGTGAAGCATGGCGATACCGTAAAGAAGGGAGTTCTTGTACATATCCATGTCTTCAGGGCTGACCTGCAGACCGTTCTCAGCAATAACCGCAAGCTGGTGGCTTGCCTGCATAGGGTCATAGAATCCGAGGGATTCCATAATCACGCAGATGAGACCGATGATAGGTCTGAGAAGGGCAAGTACCCACACCACACCGACAAGATTGAATATTGTATGAGCACGCGCAGCTCTCTTTGCAGAGGTGTTTGCAACTGCCGCAGCTATGTTGGCTGTAATTGTTGTACCGATGTTCTCACCGAGTACCATTGCCACTGCAAGCTTGAAGTCGATGAGACCGGACGCAGCAAGAAGCATTGTGATGGCCATTGTCGCACTTGAAGCCTGAAGAACGATTGTAAGCACCGCACCGGCGATGAGGAAGAGCAGCACAGAACCGAAGCCGAAACCGTTGATGCTTCCGAAGAAGCTCATCATGCCTGACTGATAGCTGTTAAGCACCGCATTCGAGCAGTCCTTCATGAATGTGAGGCCGACATACATGACGGCGAATCCCATGAGGAACTGACCGATATTCTTGAGTGATGATTTCTTTGAAGAATGCAAAAGGAATCCGATAGCCATCATCGGCACCGCAAAAAGAGCGATGTTCACTGAGAATCCAAGAGAAGTGATCCATGCAGTGAGGGTGGTTCCGATATTCGCTCCCATGATCACACCGATGGCATTGCCGAGAGTGAGAAGTCCGGCGTTCACGAAGCTCACCACCATGATTGTAGTTGCCGATGAAGACTGTACAAGGGCAGTGACTACTGTTCCGGTAAGAACTCTTTTGAAGGAGTTGGAAGTCATCTTCGCCATGAAGGACCTGAGACGGTCACCTGCAGATTTCTGGAGACCTTCGCTCATAAGTGCCATTCCGTAGAGGAACATCGCAAGTCCTCCAAGCACAGAAAGCACATTCAGAATAGTTGTCATATAGATTTTGATATGGTATGGACCACAAAAATATAAAAAATAATTAGATTTGTAAATAAGTTTTAGAGGGTAACACAGTGAAAAGAGTCATTTTAACCATAGTCATATCACTGCTTCTTCCTGTATGTCTCAATGCTCAGTTCTATCTGACAGGAGACGACCCGGGAAGAGTGAAATGGTACACGGTAGAGACTGACAACTTCAGCATAATATACCCGGAAGGAACTGATTCCCTCGCAAGAGAGTACGGATACAGCCTCGAGAAGTTCAGAAAACCTGTATCCCGCAGCACAGGATACCTCAACAAGGGAAAGATGCCGGTCGTGATGCATGCATATAATGACGCTAACGGATCGGTAGCATGGGCTCCCAAGCGAATGGACCTTTTCACCATCCCTTCCCCATATGCCCCGGAACCAATGCCTTGGTCCACAATGCTCTCTGTCCATGAGGGCAGACATGTGACCCAGATGCAGTTCGGTATGACACAGGCACAGAAGCCTTTCGGATGGGCATTCGGAGAAATGTGGAACATTCTTGCATCCCTCATTTATCCTGGACTTTCGAATATCGAAGGCGATGCCGTCATAGCGGAAACCGCACTCACAAATTCCGGCCGCGGAAGGACCGCAGACTTTCTGAACTACTACAAGGTCGCCTTTGACAACGGAGATTTCCGCAGATGGGACCAATGGAGACTGGGGTCTCAGCGAAGGTACGCACCGGACCACTATGCTCTCGGATATCTTACGATCGGAGGTTTCAGATACCTGTATGACTGCCCGGAATTCATGAAGGAGGCTTATGAGCTTTCTGCGCGCCGTCCATATAACCTCGCGGCCTTCTACACAACTGCAAAGAAAGCCACAGGAAAGAAATTTGAGGAAGCTTTCCAGGATGTCTGCCATACAATGCATGATATCTGGGTAGCAGAGGCAGAGGCAAGAGCGCCGTTCATACCTATGGAAGCGGTTACTGAAGAGCCTCGCCTGTACGCTGATTATCGCGGAACAGTAATTCTCGACAACACCTTATATTCAATCAAGAGCGGCCATGAAACCACTCCTCTTCTGGTCACCATCGACAGCTTGGGAAAAGAAAAGAAGGTGTCACGCTTTGCCTACCAGACAAGCGATCTTAAGGCATCGCAGAAGAAACTTTACTGGAGCGAGACATCGGCAGACCCGAGATGGTCGCTGAAATCTCAATCAGGAATCAGATATGCCTATACTGGCGAAACGGGTAAAAGGAAGCTTACAGACACCGGAAGACTTCTTTACAATCCTGCTGTCAATGAAGACGGTACCCTCATCGCGACAGTCGAATACCTTTTTAACGGAAATTCACTCCTTACCGTAATCAATGCTGCCGACGGAAAAGAGCAGTCGTCTGTCAAAGGTCCGTCCGGCATACAGCTGGTTGAAGCCGCATGGGCCGGAAAAGACATTCTTGCGACAGGTATAAGTGACCAGGGATATGGAATATACAGGTTTGCTGACGGACAATGGTCCGTGATGCTGGCACCTCAACCTGTAAAGATCCAGGATTTCAAGAAATATGGTGACGAGATAATATTTACCTGCGACAGGACAGGAGTAAACGAACTTTATCACCTTGACCCTTCGACCGGTGCTCTCCGTCAGAAGACCGTGACCAGATACGGCGCATCTGACTTCGCATATGACGACGAAGGCAGATATCTGTATTATTCGTCGCAGACAGTAAAGGGTATGCAGATATTCCGCACAGCCGTCGAAGACCTGGTGGACAGGGAAGCGGACTTTACACAGAAGCACGAATGGGTGCTGGCAGAGGCGCTGGCAGAGCAGGAGAAGGTGCTGGCTGCAAAAGACGGTTTCAATGAATCCGTGACCGAACCCGAGGTGAATTTCTCCCAGCCTGAAAGATATCGCAAGTTCCCCCACATGTTCAATGTACACTCGTGGGCTCCCCTGTATGTGAATGTAGACAGGATAATGAACATGGCATATGATCAGACATGGCAGGCGGCATCTCTTGGTGCAACCGGCATCATCCAGAACCGCCTCTCGAATGCATCCGGAGAATTCGGATATTCCGCACACAAGGATCAGTACGATCCATCCAAGTGGAGACATTCAGGACATGCAAGATTCACATATTCAGGACTTTACCCCGTAATCGAAGCAAAGGTTGACTTCAATGACAGGGCTGCCAGACAATATAACGTAACTGCCTGCAAGATGGATAAAGGAACCAGTCTTTCCATCAGCAGCCGTGCCCTGAATACTCCTTATATCGAAGGAAATGTATCGATGTATATTCCGTGGAGCTTCTCTTCGGGAGGATGGCACAAGGGACTGATTCCAAAGCTTACATATAGGATCAGCAATGATAAGTTCAACACCTCAATGGTCGTAACTCAAGATCAGGGAGACTTCTGTTCCTTCCTTTACAGCACAGAAGGAAAGAACACCTTCAGACATAGTCTGAGCGGATCATTAAGGGCTTATACTATGCTTTCAACACCGAATTCTGCCGTTTATCCTAAATGGGGTATCGGAGCGGAAGCGGGCGCATACGGAAACCTGGAAAGCTCAGAATATCTTTCACCTATGGGATACGGATATCTCTACGGATATGTCCCTGGCCTGATGGCGACGCATGGAATCAAGCTTAGCGCAATGCACCAGATAAAGCTTTCTGATGCTCCTTTCGGACAGGCTCTGGTAAATATCCTTCCTCGCGGATTCAGCGGAGGCCCGGCTCTTTTAAGCTGGCTCTCCATTCACTACAGCCAGATGACAAGACTTACCGCTGATTATGCGTTCCCGATCTTCATAGGAGATCCGGCAATAGGAGGAAACATCTTCTCGATCAAGAGACTCGTGGTCAATCCACATTTTGACTATACCTTTGCAGGAGGATACGGACTCTTCTCGGCAGGAGCGGAGCTCATCCTCGACATGAACAGCATACTTACTCTCGAATGGCCTTGCTCATTCGGAATAACATATTCATACAACGGCGGAACAGGCTTCAATGTTTTTGCTCAGCAGAGCGGAGCATCTGTAGGACGCCACTATGTAGGACCAACATTCAACGTTTCATTCTAATATGTCAATCACTTCACAAGCCATTGCACCGTGCAGCAAATGCGGTCAGCAGAACACAGTAACAGTATACAGAAGCATCAATATCTCAGAGAATCCCGAGCTCAAGGATAAGGTTCGCGACGGTTCCCTCTTCCTGTGGGAGTGTCCTCACTGCAAGCAGGTGAACCTTGCAAGATACGAAACCCTCTACCATGATCCGTCAGCAAAGCTTATGCTGTGGTTCATACCTGAGGGCGAGATTTCAGAGACTCAGATGCAGGCCATAACCATGCACACAAAGGCAATGGGTGGCTATACACTCCGCAGGGTAAACGATATGGGATCGCTTATGGAAAAGGTTCTGATCAGCGATGCAGGACTTGACGACGTGGTACTTGAGATGTGCAAATACGTCACAAAGATGGAGATGATACAGAAAAGTGTTTCAGCAGAACAGAAGGAGGAATTCCTAGCATCAGCCTTCCATTTCTACCGCAGCGAAGGAGAGGACGACGGACGTATCCTTACATTCATGTATGCCCTTGACGGCCAGATGCTTGGCGTCAATATCGGATGGAATGTATATCAGGATTGTGCAGGTATCCTCGAGCGCAACCCTCAGGTCCGCCCGGAAGACGGTTTCTCCAAAGTAGATGCCACCTGGCTCAGCTCGAAGCTGGCTTAAATTCTTCTGGCACCGTCGCTGATCACGACTGGAATTACAACAGGTTCATGGCCGTATTTCTCTGCAAATGCGGCCTTTGCTTTTGCAATGAAGCCGTCATAGAGTTCGGTCTTGACGAGATTGATGGTACAACCACCGAATCCGCCGCCCATGATACGTGAACCGGTCACGCCGCACTCCTGGGCAATTGTCGCAAGGAAGTCAAGCTCCTCGCATGAAACTTCATAGTCCTTTGACATGCCCCAATGGGTTTCATACATACGGGCACCTACGGTCTCGTAATCTCCTTTTCCAAGAGCCTCACAGACATCAAGGACTCTGCGCTCCTCACCGATGACATAACGGGCACGCATGTAATCCTCCTCAGAAATCTGATCCTTTACGGCATCCAGCTGATCCATTGTAGCACCACGGAGAAATTCCTGACCAAGGACTGCCGCAACTCTTTCACATGACGCACGACGATCGTTATATGGGGAACCCACGAGCTCATGCTTTACACACGAGTTAAGAAGAACGACCTTGTATCCATGCTGCTCCGGATCGAACGGAAAGTACTCGAATTCCATTGAACGGCAGTCCAGGCGCATAAGATGGCCGGCTTTGCCGAAAACTGACGCGAACTGATCCATGATACCGCACTTTACTCCGCAGTAGTTATGTTCAGTACTCTGTCCTATACGGGCAAGCTCGAACTTGTCAATTCCCAATCTGAAGAGTTCATTAAGCGCATAAGCGAAAGTGCTTTCCAAGGCCGCCGAAGACGACATTCCTGCACCAAGAGGAACATCTCCGGCGAAGACTGTATCGAATCCTGTTACGACCCCTCCCCTTTTCTGGATTTCACGACATACTCCGAATATATAACGGGCCCAGCTCTGTACAGGAGCATCCTCCTCATTCAGGCCGAATTCGCAGTATTCGTCAATATCAATGGCAAAAGCTCTGACCTTATCGGTATTGTTCGGCTTCATTTCCGCAACCATACCCTTATCGACTGCACCCGGAAAGACAAAACCTCCGTTATAATCTGTGTGTTCGCCAATAAGATTGATTCGTCCGGCAGAGGCAAAGAACTCACCTTCTGCATTAAAAAGAGCCTGGAATTTTTTGGATATTCTGGATTTCATCGCATGCGTATATTTCTCTCAAAGTTAAGAATTGTCGCCGAAATACCAAAGAAGGACAGGACAATGGTCGCTTACTCCGCCGATATATCTTGGGCCTGAATATGTCCTCAACGGCTTCTCTCCGGGATGTTTTCTTTCCCATGTCATCAGAAACGGTATCCTGCAGACCTCCATCTCAGTAAGATCTTCTGATTCAGGATCAACCAGATACATGTCGATGAGTTCCCACTTCCCCTCGTATCTGATGCTTCCTTCCCCTTCATCATGAAGTTTTGTCCCCTTATTCACAAGAGTACCTTCAATCCTGACAAATGCAGGCGAATCAGGGACATCATTGAAATCCCCCATTGCAATTATATGATCATCAGAGACTGCATGAAGGGAATCACATATCTGTTTCAACGTATTCATGGCTGCAATCCTGTTCCTATCGGATTCTGCAGATCCTCCGTACTTGGAAGGGTGGTGATTGACAATGAAATTGATCTTATGACCATCATTATCTTTCAGACACACATGAAGAATATCTCTGGTTGCCATCGGGCCGTCTTCCAGTCTGGGAACCACGAAAGACTTGGATTCGAGTGTAAATGATGAGCTGCGATAGATAAGTGCCACGTCTATGCCTCTTCTGTCACCGGAGTCCTGATGGACGATTCTGTAGCCATATTTTCGCAGAAGGGTGGAATTCAGAAGCTTTACAAGCACTCCCCTGTTCTCTATTTCTGCAAATCCGACCACATCCGGCATTCTTCCGTATTCGTCCCTTATCTACAACAGGCTTTTGGATATGTTGTCGCATTTTGTCTGAAACCTTTTCTTTGTCCAACGCCTCGCACCCATTGAAGAAAACTCCTTGTCAGACTCCCCTGTTCCCTGGTCCGTATAGTCAAAGAAATTTTCCAGATTCCAGAATACAAACAGAAGAGGGTCCTCCTTTTCTGAAGCACCGGCACCGAGTGTAAACAGCAGTGCAAAAATTAGCAGTAACCTTTTCATCATGGCGGAAACAAATGTAAGTACCGACCGGACAAATGATGTTAAGAAAAAGTAAAACTTTGACTAAAAAACGGAAATAATCATAAGAAAAAGAAAAAGTTAGCGTAAATTTGCGCCCTGGAAATAAAAACGAGAAATTTTAAATAAAAAGATAAAGAAAGATGGCACTTAAATGCGGTATCGTAGGACTCCCTAATGTGGGTAAATCAACATTGTTCAACTGCGTAAGCTCAGGAAAGGCACAGAGCGCAAACTTTCCATTCTGTACTATAGAACCAAACATCGGATCGACAAACGTTCCTGACAAGAGACTTGAGATTCTTGAAAGTCTCTGCAATCCTAAGAGAGTTGTACCAGCAACTGTTGAGATCGTTGATATCGCAGGACTCGTAAAGGGTGCCAGCAAAGGTGAAGGACTTGGAAACCAGTTCCTCGCAAACATCCGTGAGACAGACGCAATCCTCCATGTTCTCCGTTGCTTCGACGACCCTAACATCGTACACGTAGATGGTAGCGTAGACCCTGTCCGTGACAAGGAAGTGATCGACTGCGAGCTCCAGCTTAAGGACCTCGAGACTGTAGAGAACCGTATCTCAAAGGTTCAGAAGCAGGCTACAACAGGCGGTGACAAGAATGCCAAGAAGCTTTATGACCTTCTCCTCAGATATAAGGAGGCGCTTGAGCAGGGTAAGTCTTGTCGTACAGTAAAGCCTGAGAATGCAGATGAGGAGCAGCTTGCAAAGGAGCTTTACCTCCTTACAAACAAGCCAGTAATGTATGTCTGCAACGTTGACGAGGCTTCTGCAAAGAACGGTAACGAGTATGTGGAGAGAGTCCGTCAGGCAACAGCAGATGAGGATGCAGAGATCCTTATCATCTCAGCAAAGATCGAGTCTGACATCGCTGAGCTTGAGAGCTATGAGGAGCGTCAGATGTTCCTTGAGGAAATGGGCCTTGAAGAGTCCGGTGTAATCAGACTTATCCAGAGCGCTTATTCTCTTCTTAACCTCCGTACATATTTCACAGCTGGCGCAGATGAGTGCCGCGCATGGACAATCAACAAGGGAGATAAGGCACCTAGAGCAGCAGGCGTAATCCACACAGACTTCGAGAGAGGATTCATCCGCGCTGAGGTAATCAAGTATGAGGACTTCATCACCCTCAAGTCAGAGGCAGCATGTAGAGCTGCAGGTAAGCTTGGAATCGAGGGTAAGGAGTACGTTGTTCAGGACGGTGACATCATGCACTTCCTCTTTAATGTATAAGGGATTCTAGAGAATTTCTCAGATCGTCATAAGAAGGGACGGGATTGTCGGTATGAATATACCTGATGATTCCGCCCTTTTCGCATATATAAACCCTCGGAATCCTTTCCCTGGCAAACTTCTCATATACCTTACGGTCAGTTTGGGCAGAATACGGCATATTAAGGCCCTTTTCTTTCCAGAACGAGGCAACACTCGATCCTGAATCCTCACGGCTTATAAAGGCAAATAGAACACCTTTGTCGATATATTCGTCATACACCTGCTGCATCTGCGGCAGTACCTGCTGACAATCACCACATGAGGTATGAAAAAACATCACGACAGATACGCTTCTCTTCAAAGAATCGTCGCTCATGACTATACCGTCGTTCATCGTGACTTCAAAATCAGGCAGGCTGTCCCCCACCTTCAGATCTGCCCCCGTCTGCCTCTCCTTTACACATCCTGTCAACACCACAAGAAGCAGAAATGTAGAAATAATGCTTTTCATTCCCTTCAATCATCATATGCATCTGGACAAATGTACAAAAAAAATCTCCCGATAATCAGTCGACCATCGGGAGATTTTATGATGAATTGTACTGTTTTCTAGAAGAAACGTGCTCTGTTATCCTTTACATCAGCATCTGTCATCATTGTTGACATGAGTGCCTGTGAAGCATACTGAGTCTTCTGTGCATCGTAAGACTTTGCATCGTCCTCTGTATAGAAAGCACCGGTATCACGACCTGTAACCTTGTATACATATACTCCGATTGTTCCTACAACAGGACCACAGATCTTACCATCCTCAGCTACAGAAGCAGCACCGATGAACTTAGGATCGAGACCCTGAGAAGTAAGTGATGAGAATGCAACACCCTCCTTAGTGCTTACTGTTGTCTCAAGTGCCTCAGCGATAGCCTCCATAGAACCCTTGCCTGCGATCTTCTCAGCTACCTCAGCAGCGATCTTCTCACCAGCCTTGTCCATATAGATGACATCTCTGATCTGTGAAGCAACCTCCTTCACATCAGCATATCCTTCCTTGTGAATACCCTTGAGGGCAGCAACGATGAAGTAGTTGTTGTCAACAGTAATGATGTTTGAAACATCACCTACCTTTGCCTCAAATGCCCATCTTGTAACCTCCTTAGTGTGGTCGATAGAACCGAGCTTGCTTGCGCTCTCAAGCATTCTGCTTACAGGATGTGCGTAAACACCTTCTTCAGAGCATGCAGCCTGGAACTTCTCATACTTACCAGCAGACTTGGTTGCAAGTGTATTTGCCTGTGAATAGTAGTGGTTTACAGTCTCCTTGCTAGGAACAGCTGTCTTCTCAAGGATAGCAACTCTTTTCTTAGCTACAGGAGCAGTAGTGTTAACTACCTGGAAAGTAAGACCGCTGATAGTTACCTTGCTGTTCTTCTTTGCTGCCATAAGATCCTCGAAACCTACAGTCTGAGTGATCCACATAGGCTCAACTACGTTAAGAAGGCTGTCAACATTCTCTGATGTTGCAGGAACATACTTGACGAATACTGAATCCGGAACCATAGCCTCTTCCATCACGCGTACTGCATAGAAAGTGTTGCCGTTAGCGATAACTTCAGAAACGCCCTTGTTGTCTGCACCGAAAACGAAGTTGTTTACTGCAGAAGAAACAGTATTGAGCTCACCGGCACGATACCAGTGGTTATCATACTGTCTGTCAGAGTTTGCAAGAAGGAAGCTCTTCATGTTTTCAGCAGCAGCAAACTCGTCATAAACCTTAACGAGATCATCGTTAGCAGCAGCAACATCTGATGAAGAAGGGAGAACCTCGTAAACAACATACTCGATATCTCTGCTGGCAGACTGCTTGAAGTACTTCTTGTGATCCTCGTAGTACTTTCTGATCTCATTGTCAGTAACAACTACTGTAGTGTCCTGAGTATATCCGAATGGAACCATTACGAACTCAAGATCGTAAGTGTTGTTGTTTGCCTCGATCTCATCAGTAAGCATGAGAGTATTGACAACATTACTGAGTGTGAAGAGAGAGTAGTACTTGTCATAATACTGCTGTGTCTTAGCAGACTCGATAAGATAATCCCAGTAAAGCTGGAGACGACCTGTCTCATCAAGTGAGATATAGCTTACGAAATCGCTGAGAAGTGCAGGAGAGAATACTCCGTTCTCATCGCAGAAAGCAGCATTCTGAGTAAATACAGGAGAGTCGATAAGACCTGAGATGATGTCAACCATCTCCTCCTCACCTACGTTAAGACCAGCTGCCTTTGCATTCTTAATGAAAAGGTATTTGTCAACAAGTGACTGCCATGCAGCATTTCTGATTGAGATCTGAGTCTCCTCGTTCTGTACTGAAGAACCTGTCATGATCTCGTTGATTGCTGTAAGTCTGTCAACCTCTGACTGAAAATCTGTATATGAAACTGACTTTCCATCAATCTCACCTACATCATACTTTGATGACATAGATGATGATACAGACTGAAGTGTGCTCGGATCAATAATGAAAGACAACAGCGCTACTGCGATGAGCACTGTTATAAAAATTCCGAGCTTGACACGAATTGTTTCAAGAACTGCCATTTTATTATTTGTTTTAGATTATTTCTTGCTTTGCCATGCGTACAATTACACATGAGGGGGCGAAGTTAACAATTTTCTGTCAATCTGACGCTATTTTTTTTGTAAAGGTCCCACAAAATTGACAGAATCAACAGTAACCTTTGTGCTGTCCTGAGTCATTATCGCATAATTGTTGAACGGACTGAACAGCTCTGTATCTCTCGCCCTCTGGTCTGATTCCATTCCATATCCCTGAGCAAAACCATCCGGAGAATACATCCTCACATAACAATGTGTATAGATTCTTTCATTCTTCTGATCCCAATAAAGGGTATCAGTCTCCATCGTCTCCTGATTTATAAGGTTTTTTACGACAACATTTCCAAAAGCTTCCCAAGACTCCCTTCCATCCTTATATTTCAGATGTCTGGCATTATCTGCAACTATTTCTGTCTCCAGCAGTCCTTCTTCATTATAACCGAACACAGCTATTCCCTTCGGAAAAAGTTCATAGGAAAGAGTATCTTTTTCATACCTTTCCATAAGAGGAGCTTCCGCCCTCATCTGCATAAGTCCGTTTTCAGACTGAACGATAAACATATCGTCTACCCTCTGAACAGGAGTATCCTCAAGTTTGATTATCTCTGCTTCCGCAAGTTTTCCCTTACATGAATAAACGACGAAAGCAACCGCCGAAGCGGTTGCAATCATCTTCAGAATATGTATGAATCTTTTCAAATCAGATTACTTCTGAGTTCTTACTGTTGTTGTAGCTCTCATACCACCGCATGATACTGTGTATGACTGACCGTCTGTTACATCATACATGAAAGCCTCTGCAGTCTGTGGATAGTATGCAGAATACTGTCTGATCATATCGTTTGCAGCGTCTGCAAGTGTCTCATCAGCAGCCTTTGCCTTATTCATGAAGTCAACAGCGACCCAATACTTAGCTCTCTGCTCAACATCATTACCTGTGCAAGTTACGCTACCCCAGATAGTTCCAAGAAGCATGTAAGCCTTACCAGCGATTGAAGGATCAAGCTCTACAGCAGCCTGTGCAGCAGTAAATGCCTTTGCATTCTGACCGTTCTTGTAGCAGAAAGTTGCAAGCTCGTACTGATAGTTACCATCAGTTACAGCGTCAGAATCAGCGTTCTCGATAGCCTCAGTCATATACTTGACAGCATTGTCAACATCAGCACGTCCAGCATAAAGCTTGTAAAGGTTGTAAGCTGAAATGTGTGAAGGCTCAGTGTTATGCATTACAGTAACTGCGTTGAGGAAAAGGTCGTTATCTGTACATCCCTCTGTGATACCCATCATCTTCACGATATTCTTAGCAAGGTCAACATTCTGTGGATCTGCCTCATATCTTGGAGTAAAGAGTGCGATGAGGTTGTCGCAGCTTGCAACCTGGCTTGTGATGAAGATGCTCTCGATATCAGAGATTGTCTTCTCGTTGCTTCTCTGCTCAACATCGTTCTTTGCAGGCATCTCAGAGATCTTGCTTACTGCATTCTCATAAATGTTGATTACTGTCTCAGGATCAAGCTTACCATTCTTGTAAAGATCTACAGCTGTGTTGATCTGGAAAAGGAAGAGGTTAGGTCTTGCGTTTACACCAAGCTCATTTACAGCCTCAGTAAGTCCGTCATAAAGCTTCTGTGAATCATCCTTGATATAGTTGTACATATCAAGAGCCTTGTTGTTGAGTGAGCTTGTAGCATATTTTGGCCAATACTGGATACGCTCATCATAAATCTTCATGATTGAGTCAACAAGAGCATCCTTGTAGATAGGGTTCTTTGAATTCTGCTGGAGAACTCTCTTGAGAAGAGTTGTTCCGTCAGAAAGAAGAGAATATCTCGAAGTAGGAGGGCAAAGCTTGTAAGCCTGTCTCCAGTTAGGAAGAGCAGAATCATAGTTCTTCTGCTTGTAGTACTCTGTGTAGTACGAAAGATACTTGATACATTCTGCGCTGTCAGGACCGAACTTACCCTGTGCAGAAAGAGTGCTGCTTGCAAACAATGACATTGCAGCGATAGAGATTAACAGTACAATTCTTTTCATGGTGTTATTTATGTATTTTATTTATATGCTTTATATCGGGTGTTAGTTATACTGATTCTTGATGAACCATATGTCGTGGATATTGAATCCTATCACAAACATCACATATCTTTCCCTTATCATATTGTTTCTGACACTTGACTTCTGTCCGATGTCAACTCCAAGCGATATTCCGTTGTATTTTCGATAATCATTCTCAATAGGAAGTGTAACTCCAAATGTAAGACCCATCGAAGAAACGGAATTTCCATCCATCTTATAATAAGAGTTATCATAATAGAGTCCTGCCCTATATGAACATCTTCTGAAATAACTCCTTATATCATTTCTGTTAGGCGTCAGTTCAAATCCTGCTCTGTATGATTCAGACACTGTTGATGAGAAAATTGAATTTCCTATAACAGAGAAACCTGGAGTCTTGTCAATACCTGTATTTGTCCAGTCAGATCTGAGATAGTTGAACTCTGCACTCCACTTATCACCACCCTTGAAAGAAATTCCCAAACCTATTTCATCCGCGAACCTCATACCCATTTTAGAAAGGGTATCTACCGAATAATTCAAAGTATCGGTAATTGTCGACTGGTTGGCATACTTGAAAGAAGTTGAATAACCGTTCATAGCTGTTCCCAACTTGTAGGTAGCTCCTAAAATCATGGATACATCACCACCCAACTTCTGTTCATACTGAAGACCGAACTTTCCTGTAACACCATTGACAGAAATCTCATTTCCACTGTTAAGAGATCGATATGAACTGTCAGAATACTTCATATCTGTAATCTTATCAATGTTGCCGAAATAATAGATAAGTTCAGCACCTACTGAAAGTCTTCTCCAGAAAGTTGCACCTGCTCCAACAAATGCCTGATATATACTTCCTGTACCATATGAATCATATGAAAGATTACCTATATTACCGACTATCTCAGGATTCTCCTCTATAGATGAGAAATCATATCCGACATCACTATATGGAGTCAATCCTACCATGAAAGCAGATGATCTCCATATAGGGAAAGTCATCACGAAATCATAGATATTGAATGTGTTGTTTCCAGATCTCAAATCACCCTGAGCAAACATCTTGTTATTCTGAACAAGACCGAAGTCAGCCATGAAAGAGAGGGTATCCCTCGCTGTCACGGCGGCAGGATTGAGGTAATTTATATATCTGTTGTTTCTCGTAGCTAAACCGATTCCTCCCATACTCTTATTGTACGCAGTACCTTCCTTCGATATATCTCCTATTCCGAAGATGGAATACGGAGAATACGCACCATAAGCGCCTTCCTGTGCTGACACGGAAACACTTATGATGAGAAACACTGACAATAGAAGTATTTTTTCAATCTTTCTTATCATATTCAACGGCTATTAATGCTAACCCCATCATAACTAGGTTAGAAACTGCAAAGATGGAGTTTTTCATTCTTTTTGCAAAATAAATTGCATCACCGCCCGTAAAAACACTTATTTTTTCAGGGTAACGCAAAATATATCCATCCAATTCAAATATCATACCTGAAACCACTCCTGACTCCATTGAAGTCTTAATATCGTGTCCAATGCAGGAACAAGACTCGGGAGCATTTATAAGAGGAAGAGTTTTTGTGTATCTGTTCAGAGCTCTGAATCGCGTTCTGCAGCCTGGAGAAATACATCCGCCTTCATATTTTCCTTCAGTATCCAGAAAATCCACACTCAAAGTTGTTCCGAAATCGAATATCATACATCCTTTACCTTTGAAAAGGTATCTGGAAGCTATGATGGAAGCCGCTCTGTCCGGTGTTATATATTCAGGAAGTCCGTATCTGGAAAATATATCCTTGTCAAAGATTATAAGCTTGTCACATTCCTGCTCGAGTCTGTTCACATTACTCTCAGTAAAATGTCTCACACTGCTGAGAACTATCTTTTCAGGTCTTGACTTGGAAGTTAAGGACAATATGAAATCAAGCATCTTCTCCCCTTGGTATCTGAATGTCTTTCCTAAAGTCATTCCGTCACACCATGAAGCCTTCAATGCTGTGTTTCCTATATCGATTACTAAATCAGCCACTTATTATTTGATTTGAGTACAAAAATATAAAAATATATCAAACGGGAATATCACAATTTCTTCAAAAACTCATACGCTTTTGACAAAGAATCGACATTTCGCACAAATATTCTGAGTTTATTGTCATTCTGCTTCAATTCAAAGATATTAGGATTAAGAGTTATATTCTCAAGTATCTTTGAAAATCTGTCACTTCTGTAATATTGAGAAAGAGGATTATAAATGAAGAAGGCAATCATGACTCCATTCTTCATTATGATCTTCTCAAAACCAAGTTTCTGTCCGAGCTGTCTTATCCTTACAATATCAAAAAGTCTTGAAAGTTCTTCAGGGACAGCACCGAAACGGTCAGAAAGCCTTTTCTTCATCTGATCGATTTCCTTTTCCGAAGACAATGAATCAAGTTCCTTATATATCCTTATCTTTTCAGAAGTCATATCAATGTATGAATCAGGAATAAGGGCAAGCTGGTCTGTCTCTATAGTACAGTCAGAAACATAATTGTCAGAACTGTTCTTGGAAGATATTCCCGTCTCTACACCGAGTTCCTCCATAGCTTCAGCAAGAATCTTCTGATATGTCTCAAATCCCATGTCAGTAATGAATCCGCTCTGTTCAGCTCCCAGAAGATTACCTGCACCTCTGATATCAAGGTCCTGCATGGCTATGTTAAATCCGCTTCCAAGATCTGAGAAAGACTCGATAGCCTTCAATCTGCGACGTGCATCTTCAGTAATGGACACAAGAGGAGGTACGATCAGATAACAGAAGGATCTTCTATTGGAACGTCCGACACGACCTCTGAGCTGATGGAGATCACTCAAGCCTATATTCTGCGCCTGATTTATGATTATGGTATTCGCATTAGGCACATCAAGTCCGTTCTCTATGATGGTGGTACATAAAAGCATGTCATAATCACCTGCCATAAAGTCAAGGATCTTGTTTTCAAGAATCTTAGCCTCCATCTGTCCGTGAGCAACACATATCTTCATATCGGGTACAAGCCTGTGAAGAATGTCATGAATGGACTGAAGCTCTTCCACTCTGTTATGAATGAAGAATATCTGTCCTCCTCTGTTAAGCTCATAATCGATGATCTTCCTTATCTCATCATGATCAAACAGCATTATTTCTGTCTGAACAGGTATTCTGTTCGGAGGTGGAGTATTTATGATGGACAAGTCTCTGGCTCCAAGCAAGGAGAACTGGAGAGTTCTAGGTATAGGAGTAGCCGTAAGGGTCAGTGTATCTACAGATTCCTTCAACTGACGAAGCTTTTCCTTTGCGCTCACTCCGAACTTCTGCTCCTCGTCGATGATGAGCAGTCCGATATCCTTGAATTCAAATCCTTTTCCAATAAGCTTATGAGTTCCTATGACTATATCAAGAGTACCTGCCTTAAGCCTCTTCTGTATATCGGAAATTTCCTTTGCAGTACGAAGTCTGCTGACATAATCGATATTGCAAGGAAGGTCCTTCAACCTGTTCTTGAATGTATTGTAATGCTGAAGAGCCAGGATGGTGGTAGGCACCAGCACCGCTACCTGCTTGCTGTCCGCAACAGCCTTGAATGCAGCTCGCACGGCAACCTCTGTCTTACCGAAGCCTACATCACCGCATACAAGTCTGTCCATAGGACAATCATCTTCCATATCCCTCTTCACAGCATAGACAGCTTTTTCCTGATCAGGAGTATCCTCATACATGAATGAAGATTCAAGTTCCTGCTGCAGATATGTATCAGCTGAAAAAGCAAAACCCTTGACACTTTTTCTTTTTGCATACAGCTGGATAAGATCCTTCGCTATATCCTTTACCTTGGACTTTGTGCTGGCCTTGAGATTCTGCCATGCCTTCGATCCTAGTTTATGAATCTTAGGAGGTTCGGAATCCTTCGATTTATATCGTGATATCTTATGGAGAGCATGAACAGAAACAAATACTACATCGTTATCCTTATACATGAGTTTTACAACCTCATGCATCCTGCCTTTGTCATCCTTCATGCGTACAAGTCCGCCGAACACTCCAACTCCATAATCGATATGGACTATATAGTCACCTATTGCAAAAGAAGTAAGGTCATTCAATGTAAGCTGCTCGCTTTTTTCCACAGTCCTTCTTATGCTGACCCTATGGAAACGGTCAAATATTTCATGATCGCTGTAACAACATACCTTGTTTTCATGATCAATGAATCCGTTATGGATATTACATCCGGCTATGAATTCAGGAAGAATATGAGAGTTCTGGGAAAGTATCGACTTCAATCTTTCCAGCTGAGACAGCTTTTCACCATAGATTCTGACTCTGTATCCACCCTCCAGACGTTTCCTTATATCCTCAGTAAGGAGTTCGAAATTCTTGTTGAACACAGGCTGAGGAGATATATTGAACTTTATGGCTTCCTCATTCTGCCTTGAAAGAGGAAGTTCCATGTAGATACGTCTGAATCTGTCAAGTCCTTTGAAGAAATCCTTATTCTTATAGACGTCGGATGAATCCAGCCATATGAGGGTATCATCAGGAAGAATATCCAATATGCTTGTCATTGCATCTTTATCTTCCGAATATGTGATGTCAGGGTATATTTCCGCCTTTTGGACCTTCTCCTTAGACAGCTGGGTATTACAGTCAAATACAGTTATTGAATCTATTTCATCTCCAAAGAAAGATATACGGAAAGGATTATTGTATGAATATGAGAATATGTCCACAATGGCGCCTCTTATTGCGAACTGTCCGGGCTCCGCTACAAAGTCCACTTTGTTGAAACCGCTTTCAAACATTGCTTCAACAATGCTTTCATGACTTATCTCATCACCGACAGTAAGATGAAGTATGGATTCCTTTATTCTTCCGCTGTCAGGAATCCCCTCTTCAAGAGCTGAAGGGTAGGTGACAACCACAAGCTGACCTTCGTCATATTCCAATATCTTACCTATTGCAGAGGTTCTCTGAACTCCTAAAGTGGATTTATAATTACTCCTCTCGAGGGTCTTTCCTGAATCTGGAAGGAAGAATATCCTGTCCCCTTCTATAAGATTATAAAGATCGGCAGCACAATATTCGGCAGAATCCTTGTCAGGAAGAACAATCATCTGAAAACCATCGTTGTCAAGCTGAGATACAGTAAACCATCTGGCGGAAAGAAAGAGACCGCTGCAGAAGGTTTCATCTGATGAGGAGATATTCTCCGCGAGTTTGTTTATGGATTCTGTACTTATTAACATTTTACCCTAATTTCTGTTGATAACCTGTTTAAAACCCGGTTGAAAACATATGAAAACTAAATTATATAATTACGAAAATCGGTATATTCCGACAGTCAGAAATTATTTCAAAGTTTTTTTTAAAATTCTTATCAATGACTTCAGAGCAGGGTTTTCAACAGTCAATCAAATATCTAAATTATTGATGATCAATACTCAAAATCGGTTTTCAACATATCAACACAGATATAATCATCATCATATTTTAAAAATAAAGATATATATTTGTATATAATTATTTTGATGAACATGGCTACCGATTTCGATCCGCACAATATCAATGATGGCAAAGATAAGGAATTGGACGGAATAATCCGTCCACAGGATCTTCAAGACTTTACCGGTCAGGACAAGATTGTATCCAACCTTAAAATCTTCGTTGCCGCTGCAAAAATGAGAGGAGAATCTCTCGATCACGTGCTTTTTCATGGCCCTCCTGGCTTGGGAAAGACAACCCTTGCCCATATCATAGCAAATGAGCTTGGAGTCAACATGAAGGTCACTTCCGGCCCTATACTCGATAAGCCCGGTGATCTTGCCGGACTTCTTACATCTCTTGAGGAGGGTGATGTGCTTTTCATCGATGAAATCCATCGACTTTCTCCAGTAGTCGAGGAATATCTTTATTCCGCTATGGAAGATTATGTCATTGATATAATGATAGATAAAGGCCCAGGAGCACGTTCTGTGCGCATATCCCTTAATCCTTTCACTCTCGTTGGTGCTACGACCAGAAGCGGTCTGCTCACCTCTCCTTTGAGAGCACGTTTCGGAATCACGTGTGCGATGGAATACTATGACACACCGACATTGGTGAATATAGTAAAGAGAAGTGCGTCAATACTGAAGGTCGAGATTGAGCAGGATGCTGCTTATGAAATAGCTTTGAGAAGCCGTGGAACTCCTCGAATAGCCAACTCACTCTTGAGAAGAGTACGTGACTTTGCCCAGGTGATGGGAAACGGCAAGGTTGACCTGAAGATAGCAAGGTATGCCCTTGATGCACTCAATATTGACAAGAGGGGATTGGATGCTATCGACAATAAGATACTCAAGACCATCATCACAAAGTTCAAGGGAGGTCCTGTGGGTGCAAATACGATTGCAACAGCTGTTGGAGAGGATCAGGGTACTCTCGAAGAGGTATATGAACCTTTCCTCATAAAGGAAGGATTCATCATGCGTACACCTCGAGGCAGGGAAGCGACAGAACTCGCTTACCGCCACCTCGGACTCGAAAAAGGTAACATAAATATGGATGATCCTACGTTATTCTGATCATATGAAAAGACTATATATACTACTTGCTGTTATAGGAATGATGGTTTCTATAACTTCTGAAGCCTGCACGTCTGTCATTATCTCCGGGTCAGCCACTCCTGATGGAAGACCGTTGATGTGGAAGCATCGCGATACAGGAACTCTTGATAACCGTCTTGAATATTTCAATGGTGAAAGATATTCTTTCGTAGGACTTGTCAATTCTACAGAAGGAAATTTGGGTAGGGAAGTGTGGATGGGAAGCAATACAGCTGGATTTTCCATCATGAACACAGCTTCATATTGTCTCAAGGATGATGATGTACCTGCTTCGGAAATGGACAGAGAGGGCGTTGTGATGTATCGTGCATTGGAAATATGCGCCACTTTAAAAGATTTCGAGCATTTTCTGGATACACTTTCCCGTCCTATGGGAGTTGAGGCGAATTTCGGCTGTATAGATGCTTTTGGAGGAGCTGCATATTATGAGACCTGCAATGACGGTTATGTCAAACGTGATGTGACTGCTATGGAGGAAGGATATTGCGTAGTGACCAATTTTTCCGTTACCGGACGTAGAGAAGACTGGAAGGGTGTGGAAAGATATATGACTGCATCTGATATAATGGCCCGTCAGAAGAAAGATGGCAAAGTATTCGTCAAGATGGACAAGCAGGTTATAATGGATTCCCTGTCAAGAACTTATGAGCATCAAGGTGATTCTCTTTTCATACCTCGTCATATGACTTCTGCCGCTATGGTTATACAGGGAGTCAAGCCTGGTGAGTCTCCTGAAAATATAGTTCTATGGACGGCTCTTGGAAATCCTTCAGCTACAGTTACTGTACCTGTAGTCGTAACCGATGAGGATCATATACCTGATATGCTCAAAAAAGGAAAGATCTGTGACAATGCCTTGTTATGCGACGTTTCCATGGAAGTCAAGAAACTCATGTATCCTGAAGGTAAGGATGGACCGGTCGATCTTGAAAAGGCAGTATTCCTGTCCGAGCTTTTCGGACATCTCGACCAGCCGTTTCAGGTGGATTTCAATGACCTTCACAACAGTTTCATCAGTGGTGAAATAAGTAAAGAAAATTATCTTAAAAAATATGATAAGGTGATGAAAAAGCATCTTGAAGCCGCTAAAAAGATCATGGAAAATATAACATATTAATAATACCTATCATAAATGAGGGGGAATCGGTCGATTTAATTTGTAAATCGGCCGATTTTCATTAAAATTGTGCCGAAATTTCATTTAACACTCTATAAAATGGCCGAAAAACTTATTTCTAAGATTCCTGAGGGACCTTTGTCAGAGAAATGGACAAAGCACAAATCTCAGATCCGTGTTGTCAGCCCTGGCAACAAAAGAAAACTCGAAGTCATTGTTGTAGGAACAGGTCTCGGTGGAGCATCTGCTGCTGCTTCACTCGGTGAGCTTGGTTACAATGTAAAGGTATTCTGCATCAGCGACTCACCTCGTCGTGCGCATTCAATTGCTGCACAGGGTGGTATCAACGCTGCAAAGAACTACCAGAATGACAACGACTCAATCTATCGTCTCTTCTACGATACAATCAAGGGAGGAGACTATCGTGCACGCGAGGCAAACGTTTATCGTCTTGCTGAGGTAAGTAACCTCATCATTGACCAGTGCGTTGCACAGGGTGTTCCTTTTGCAAGGGAATACGGCGGACTTCTCGCCAACCGCTCTTTTGGAGGTGCGCAGGTTAGTCGTACCTTCTATGCCCGCGGACAAACCGGACAGCAGCTCCTTCTCGGTGCTTACGCTGCCCTTAACCGTCAGATCGCAGCCGGTACAGTAAAGAGCTACCCACGTTATGAGATGCTCGACGTAGTTCTCATCAATGGTGAGGCTAAGGGTATCATCGCAAGAAACCTTGTAACAGGTAAGATT
Organism: Bacteroidales bacterium; assembly: GCA_017555965.1. Taxonomy (GTDB): domain Bacteria; phylum Bacteroidota; class Bacteroidia; order Bacteroidales; family UBA932; genus Cryptobacteroides. The sequence goes on along the minus strand of JAFZFH010000134.1, from coordinate 40,639 downwards.
GAGAGATTCGGTGCTCATGCAGTTGTAATCGCAACAGGAGGTTACGGTAACGCATACTTCCTTTCAACAAACGCTATGAACTCAAACGGTTCAGCAGCATGGCAGTGCTACAAGAAGGGTGCATACTTCGCAAACCCTTGCTTCGCACAGATCCACCCTACATGTATTCCTGTACACGGAGACCAGCAGTCTAAGCTTACTCTTATGTCTGAGTCTCTCCGTAACGACGGACGTATCTGGGTACCTAAGAAGATTGAGGATGCCAAGGCACTTCAGGCTGGTACTAAGAGAGGTGTCGACATCCCTGAAGAGGATCGTGACTACTATCTCGAGCGTCGTTACCCTGCATTCGGTAACCTCGTTCCACGTGACGTTGCATCACGTGCTGCTAAGGAGCGTTGCGACGCCGGTTACGGTGTAAACAATACAGGTCTCGCAGTATTCCTTGATTTCAAGACAGCCATCGAGCGTCTTGGTAAGGATGTAATCGCTGCAAGATACGGTAACCTCTTCCAGATGTACGAGAAGATTACTGATACAGATCCATATAAGGAGCCTATGATGATCTATCCTGCTATCCACTATACAATGGGTGGTATCTGGGTAGACTATAACCTCCAGACAACTGTTCCTGGTCTCTACGCTATCGGTGAGGCTAATTTCTCAGACCACGGTGGAAACCGTCTTGGTGCATCAGCTCTCATGCAGGGTCTTGCTGACGGTTACTTCATCCTTCCTTACACTATCGGCGACTACCTCGCAAGCAAGTTCAAGGAGCCTAAGACTGACATCAACGCACCTGAGTTCGCTGAGGCAGAAAAGGCTGTAAACGACAAGATCGCTAAGCTTTTCGCAGTTAAGGGTAAGAGATCTGTGGATTCATTCCACAAGGAACTTGGTCTTATCATGTGGGACAATGTAGGTATGGCTCGTAACGAGGCAGGTCTTAAGGAAGCTATCGTGAAGATCCAGGCACTCAAGGCTGAGTTCTGGAAGAACGTATACGTTGCAGGTGACAACGATCAGTTCAACCAGGAGCTTGAGAAGGCTCTCCGTCTCGTAGACTTCTTCGAAATCGGTGAGCTCATGGCACGCGACGCACTCAACCGTAACGAGTCTTGCGGAGGTCACTTCCGTGAGGAGATGCAGACTGAGGATGGTGAGACTAAGCGTGATGACGAGAACTACATGTATGTAGCAGCTTGGGAGTACAAGGGTGAGGGCGTTGAGCCTGAACTCCACAAGGAACCTCTTGTATATGAGAATATTAAGATTGCTACCAGAAACTATAAAGACTAATTGACATGGATTTGACATTGAAAGTATGGCGTCAGAAAAACGCCAAGGCAAAAGGACATTTTGAGACCTATAAGGTTAAGAATATTTCCTCTGACAGCTCATTCCTCGAGATGCTCGATATCCTCAATGAGCAGCTTATCGCTGAGGGTGTAGATCCGGTAGCTGTCGAGAAGGGATGCAAGAGCAGCGGTCCTGTATCTTTCGATCATGACTGCCGCGAGGGTATCTGCGGTGCATGTTCACTTTACATCAACGGCCGTGCACACGGACCAGATGATGAAGTTACTACATGCCAGTTGCATATGCGTAAGTTCAAGGATGGTGACACAATCACAATCGAGCCTTGGAGATCAAAGGGTTTCCCTGTAATCAAGGACCTCGTTGTTGACCGTCAGGCATTCGACAAGATCCTCCAGGCTGGTGGTTATGTATCAGTTGGTACTGGTGGAGTTCCTGATGGAAACGCTATTCCTATCCCTCAGGCTGATGCTGAGGAGAGCATGGACGGTGCTGCTTGCGTAGGTTGCGGTGCTTGCGTTGCAACATGTAAGAACGGTTCAGCTATGCTTTTCGTAGCTGCACGTGTAAGCTCACTCGCACTTCTCCCACAGGGTAAGGTTGAGGCAGCAAGACGCGCTAAGGCTATGGTGGCAAAGATGGACGAGCTCGGATTCGGTGCTTGTACAAACACTAAGGCTTGTGAGATGGAGTGCCCTAAGCACATCACAGTAACTCACATTGCTCGTCTTAACCGTGAGTTCCTCTGCGCTAAGATGCAGGACTAATCTGTTAAGACTCAATATTCAAGGGGCCACGATTGTGGTCCCTTTTTTTATTATCTTTGTATCTGCATGTAAATAATAAACACTATGAAACGAATTTATCTTTTACTGACTGTCTTGTTGACACTCAGTGCTTCAGCTGAAAATGCATCATGGCTGCGTTATCCTTCAATTTCTCCAGACGGAAAGAATGTTGCCTTTTCTTATAAGGGTGATATCTATGTTGTTGATTCTGAAGGTGGTGACGCAAGACAGATTACATCTAATTCAGCTTATGACTATTCCCCAGTATGGTCTCCAGACGGAAAGACCATAGCCTTCGCTTCTGACAGATATGGTAATTTCGATATATTTACCGTACCCGTTTCAGGTGGTGTTCCTGTCAGACTTACAACTCATTCAGCGAAGGATACTCCGTGGACATTCACTCCAGACGGAAAGAACATCTTATTTTCTTCAAGAATGCAGGACCCTGCTTCAAGTGCACTTTTTCCAAAGAGTACTATGACAGAACTTTATTCTGTAAGCATTAATGGAGGAAGACCTGTGCAGGTACTAGGAACACCGGCAGAGGAAGTTTCTTTTGTCGGAAAAAGCGGGAATTTCCTCTATCAGGACTGCAAGGGAGGAGAAAATATATGGCGTAAGCACCATACATCATCAATTACAAGAGATCTGTGGATGTATGATGGCAAAAAGCATGTACAGCTTACTACTTTTGAAGGTGAGGACCGTTCGCCTAGAGTTTCAAAGGATGGAAAGACAGTGTATTATCTGAGTGAAAGAGAGGGTAGTTTCAATGTGTATTCCTTCCCGGTAGATGATCCGAAGCAGATCACCACAGTTACAAAGCATAAGAAACATCCGGTAAGATTCCTTACTGTATCTGACAATGATGTACTCTGTTATGGATATGATGGTGATATTTATGTAAAGAAGAATGGCTCATCTCCAAAGAAGATCAATGTATCTGTAGTTTCAGACAAGACTGATGATAATCTTGCAGAGCTTTCTGTATCAGGTGGTTCAGATAATGATCTTTCATCAGATGGAAAGCAGATCGCATTCATCAGCAGAGGAGAGGTATTTGTCGCTTCTACTGAATATAATACTGTTAAGAAGATTACAGACACACCTCACGCTGAGGCTGACGTTGTATTTTCTCCAGACGGAAAGACATTGGCTTATGCCTCTGAAAGAGAGGGTATATGGAACATCTATACAGCTCAGATAGTACGTAAGGAAGATATAAGCTTTCCGTATGCTACCCTGATTGAAGAAAAGCCTCTGTTCAAGAATAACAAGGTGGATCGTCGTGAACCTGTATATTCTCCAGACGGAAAGGAGATCGCGTATATTGAGAACCGTGACAGGCTCATGATCATGAATCTTGAGACCGGAAAGACAAGACAGATTACTGACGGAAGCCAGTGTTATTCTACTACCGGTTCTTTCAGCTACAGCTGGTCTCCAGACGGAAAATGGATTCTAATGAGTTATTGTGCTCGAAACCATTATCCGTATGATGATATAGGAATAGTAAGTACAGAAGGTGGAAAACCAATGATCAATCTTACTGAGAGCGGATATACCGACAGCGCTCCACAGTGGGTGCTTGATGGAAATGCAATTCTTTTTGCATCAGAGCGTTATGGTATGAGAAGCCATGCTTCGTGGGGTACTCTTGAAGATGTCATGATAGTATTCCTTAACAGAAAGGCTTATGATGAATTCAAGATGACTAAGGAAGAGCAGGAATTCGAGAAGGAAATAGCTGCCCTTTCCAAGAAGGATGACGAAAAGGATTCAAAAGATAAAAAGGAAAAGGTTGAAGATATAGTAGTTGAACTCGATGGTATAGAAGATAGAATCATAAGACTCACTCCTACTTCTTCAAGCCTCGGTTCTGCTGCCTTGAGTAAGGATGGAAAGACTCTTTATTATCAGGCATCATATGAGAGCGGAATGAACCTATGGAAATACGATATAGAGAAGGGAACCCCTACTAAGATAGGTTCTGCCCGCGGTAGAATGAAATGGGATTCGAAGAGTTCTACTCTTTATATCCTCGGTGGCAGCTTCTCAAAGATGAAGGATGGGGGAAAGAGTATAGAAAGCATTCCTGTAAGATCAGAAATGGTGATGGATCTTGCAGCAGAAAGAGAATATATGTTCGATCATGTATATCGCCAGGAGAAGGAACGTTTCTACAATACCAAGATGCATGGTGTAGATTGGGAAACCCTCACTGCTGAGTATAGAAAGTTCCTTCCACATATCAATAATAATTATGATTTTGCTGAGCTTTTAAGCGAACTTCTCGGTGAACTTAATGTTTCCCATACCGGAAGTGGTTACAGGGTTCCTGTGACCAAAGAAAGCGCATCTACGGCCAATCTGGGTCTCTTCTTCGATCTGAACTGGGATGGAGATGGTCTTAAGGTGGAAGAAATCGTTACAGGTGGTCCTTTTGACAAGGCTTCTTCAAAGCTTGCAGTAGGGGATATCATCACTTCTATCAATGGTGTTGAAATAAAGAAAGGTATGGATTATTATCCTTTCCTTGACAGAAAATCAGGCGAGCGAACACTCATCGGCATACAGAAATCATCCGGTGAGAAGACAGATATGGTCGTACGTCCTATAACTGAGAGTGCTTTCACTACACTTCTTTACAAGAGATGGGTGAAGCAGAATGCACTGAAGGTTCAGGAACTCTCTGGTGGAAGACTCGGATATGTACATATCGAGGGAATGGATGATGCAAGTTTCAGAACAGTATATTCAGATATTCTCGGACGCTATAACAATTGCTACGGTATCGTGATCGATACTCGTTTCAATGGTGGAGGACGTCTCCACGAAGATATTGAAGTACTTTTCAGCGGTGAAAAATACCTTACTCAGGAAATCAGAGGAAAGGATGCCTGTGACATGCCTAGCCGCCGTTATAACAAGGCTTCAATCATGATCATCGGAGAGGCCAATTATTCAAATGCTCATGGAACACCTTGGGTCTACAAGCATAAGGATATGGGACTTCTTGTAGGAAAGCCGGTACCAGGTACAATGACATCCGTAACTTGGGAAAATCTTCAGGATGCAACAGTCTATTTCGGTATACCTGTAGTAGGATATCGTAAGGCTGACGGAACCTACCTTGAGAACGACCAGCTCAATCCGGACATTGACATCGAGAATACAAAGGAACTTGTAGTCAAAGGCCGTGACGAACAGCTCGAAGCAGCAGTCAAAGCCCTTCTGAATCAGATCGATAGCGCAAAATAGTAATCTGTATCAGATATCTATATATAATAAACAGTGGATTTAATTCCGGTGGCATGTCACCTTAATTAATATCCACTGTTTATTATTTTAATATAGATTTCGGTATTACCAAAGGAAATTATCGAAAGGATAACGACCTGCATGGATTTCAGCAACCATCTTATAAAGATCACCACGAAGTTTGTCGATACCTATCTTCTCACGAGCAGAAATGAAGATACAAGGAGTATTTTCCTTCGCTATCCAGCTGTTCTTGAACTCGTCCAAAGTGTAATTTTCCTGTTTTTTAGGCTCCAAAGAGAACTCATCGTACTCTTCATACCTATATGCATCAATCTTGTTGAATACAACGAAAATAGGCTTGTCTATAGCCTTGATATCCTTGAGAGTCTCCTCTACAACACGGATATGATCCTCAAAATTTGGATGAGAGATATCCACCACATGCATCAGGATATCAGCCTCACGCACCTCGTCAAGTGTACTCTTGAAAGCTTCAACAAGCTGATGAGGAAGTTTTCTGATGAAACCTACAGTATCACTCAGAAGGAAGGGTACATTCTCTATAACAACCTTTCTTACAGTTGTATCAAGAGTAGCGAACAACTTGTTTTCTGCAAAAACATCGCTCTTGGCAAGCAGATTCATCAAGGTACTCTTACCTACGTTTGTATATCCTACAAGGGAAATGCGCACCATAGAACCTCTGTTTCCGCGCTGCGAAGCCATCTGCTGGTCAACCTTCTTAAGCTGCTCCTTCAATCTTGAAATCTTATCCTGGATGATACGGCGGTCAGTCTCGATCTGAGTCTCACCGGGACCTCGCATACCGATACCACCCTTCTGTCTCTCAAGGTGGGTCCACATACGTGTAAGACGAGGGAGAAGGTATTGATACTGAGCAAGTTCTACCTGCATCTTCGCATATGCTGTCTTAGCTCTCTGAGCGAAGATATCCAGAATGAGATTAGTTCTGTCCAGGATGCGGATTTCAAGTTCTCTTTCAATGTTTCTGAGCTGAGTAGGGGAGAGTTCATCATCAAATATAACCACCTCTATTTCATTCTCTTCAACATATTGCTTTATCTCCTGAAGTTTTCCGCTTCTGATATATGTCCTTGAATCCGGTCTGTCTACCTTCTGAATAAACTTCTTTACGCCTATGGCACCTGCTGTCTCAGCAAGAAACTCAAGCTCATCAAGATACTCCATAACCTGGCGCTCGTCGTCACCCTGTTTTATGACACCGACGAACACAGCCTTTTCATTATGTTGTTCTACTGTAATTTTTGCCATAAATCTTAATCAAAAATAAGTCCGGTCAAATATATTGATCGGACTTATTATATATTTGTAAATCAAATAATTATCTCAACTGGAAGATAACTGGGAAGGTATAGGTTACAGGAACCGCGCGGTCTCTCTGCTTTCCTGGCTTCCACTTAGGAGATGATGATACAACACGTACAGCCTCCTTGTCAAGTGATGGGTCAACACCACGGAGAACCTTTACCTTTGTAACTGTACCGTCCTTCTCTACAGTAAACTGGAGAGTAACACGTCCCTGTACACCATTTTCCTTAGCGATCTCAGGATAAACGAGTCTCTGGTTCACCCACTTAGAGAACTGGTTAGCGTCACCACCCTGGAATGATGGCTTCTCCTCTACCAACTGGAATGGGATAGCCTCTTCCTCTACTTCTTCCTCTTCTACTTCAACGTAGTCCATAATCTCAACTCCAAGGCTTGCGTCATCCTCAAGGTTCATGAACATATCGTCCTCAATCTCGATTTCGTCATCAACGATATCGATCTGGTCTGAAAGTACAGGAATCTTTGGTGCTGCTGGAGGAGGAGGAGGAGTATCCTGTGTAATAGGAATAATTTCCTCTTCAAGAGCAATAACAGTAGTCTCTTCAAGTGTAGACACCTTTGTTTCCTTACTTGTCCACTCAAATGCAAAGAGTGTGATACCCAACGCTACAACAAGACCGATCTCAACAAAAAGGAGCTTCTTGTTTTCCAAGTTGGCTTTGTCTGACTTTTTGATTTCCATATTGATTGTTAGTTTTTATATTCCATTTTGCCCGGTAAAGTTAGAAATTATATTTTTTATTTCAAACTTTTTATACATTTTGTAGATTTGCAGAAAATAAATTCGTTATGATTTCATATTATTTTGAAGATACAGACTTCATTTTTAGGGGTAAGGCCAAAAACAGTAAGTGGTTACGACTGGTAGCAGAAAGCGAAATCAGAAAGATTGGAGACATTTCGATCATCTTCTGTTCTGACAACTATATATTAGATGTAAACCAGCAATATCTCCAGCACGATTACTTTACTGATATCATCACTTTTGATTATTGCGAAGGTGATCGTCTTTCCGGTGACCTCTTCATCAGTGTTGATTCTGTCAGAGAGAATGCCCAGGAGTATGGTACTGAATTTAAGGAGGAGCTCAATCGTGTAATAGTTCATGGTATCCTTCATCTCATAGGTTATGACGATCATAACGATAAGGACATCGCCATGATGAGGAAGAAGGAGAACTACTACCTTTCATTAAGAGAACTCGTTTAATATATGAATAAGACATACGATGTCATAGTCGTTGGAGGAGGACATGCCGGTTGTGAGGCTGCCATGGCAGCTGCAAGGTTGGGTTCGTCCGTATTGCTCATATCCATGGATATGAACAAGTTTGGTCAGATGTCATGTAATCCTGCAATCGGAGGAATAGCTAAAGGTCAGATAGTCAGAGAGATAGATGCTTTAGGAGGATATACCGGCATCATCACTGATGCATCTACTCTACAGTTCAGGATGCTTAACAGATCCAAGGGTCCGGCTATGTGGAGCCCACGCGCACAGTGTGATAAAATACAATTTTCTCTATACTGGCGAAAAATACTCGAAAGTGCCTGTAAATTAGACCTTTATCAAGATACAGTGACCGAATTTCTTTTCGATGGTTCGAAAATTTCGGGCGTATGTACGACTACTGGCGCAAAATTCAATTCTCAGACAGTTATTCTTACCGCCGGAACCTTCCTTGACGGTAAGATGTTCATAGGCCGCACTATGTTCGAGGGTGGCAGAATAGGCGAGCTGCCTTCACATGGTCTGACCGCCCAGCTCGTTTCTATGGGAGTCAGGACTGCAAGGATGAAGACAGGTACTCCTCCGAGAATTGACATATCTTCGGTTGATACTTCAAAAATGATCCATCAGTTCGGTGATGAAGATCCTGAGAAGTTTTCATATCTGCCTTTCTTGTCAACAGCTCAGAACGGTACTCCTCAGATGCCTTGTTTTGTGGTTCATACAAATCAGAAGGTGCATGATATCCTTAAGAGCGGTTTCGGAGACTCACCATTATTTTCCGGTCTTATCACCGGTATCGGTCCAAGGTATTGTCCAAGCATTGAAGATAAGTTGAGAACTTTTGCTGACAAGACTGAGCACCAGCTTTTCCTTGAGCCGGAGGGTAGGGGAACGAATGAATACTATCTCCAAGGATTCTCTTCTTCACTCCCTCTCGATGTCCAGATGGAGGCTCTTCATAATATTGTCGGTCTTGAAAATGCAAAGGTTTACAGACCGGCGTATGCCGTGGAGTACGATTATTTTGACCCTACTCAGTTGAAGCCGACTCTTGAACTCAAAAACATCGAGGGTCTTTTTTTCGCTGGTCAGGTAAACGGTACAACCGGTTATGAAGAAGCCGCTGCCCAGGGTCTGATGGCAGGTATAAATGCGCATCTGAAGGTTGTCGGCAATGATCCGTTCATCTTGAAACGTGACCAGGCGTATATTGGTGTCCTGATTGATGACCTCATTACCAAGGGTGTTGATGAGCCATATAGAATGTTTACTTCAAGAGCAGAATATCGAATATTGCTCAGACAGGATAATGCAGATATAAGGCTCACTCCTGCGTCTTACAATATCGGACTCGCAGATAAGTTCAGATACGATTATACAATGAGAAAGTATGATTCTGTTGAGAGATTCAACACTTTCTTTGAAGATGCATCTATAAAGCCAGAGTATATAAATGACTATCTGAGATCTGTGTCCACATCTGAAATCAACTCTAGAAAGAGAATAGCAGAACTTATCTCCAGACCACAGACAAAATTATCGGAAATCTTTAATTTGGTTCCACGTGGAACTTTTTCTAAATTCAACATTAATATCGATGATCAATTTACATCTCCTCTGACTGGTCTTATCAATGGTGGTGTTTCTTATTCTGATCTTTTACAGTATGGAAACAGAACTTCTGTAGATGCTTTCTTTAATGAAGATTACTCAGGAGGATCGTATCAGGATGCAGTTTATGCTTTAAAATTCAATACGGAATATCCTGTTTCAAATCTTGATGCCGGTGTCTTGAATTCTACTGTTGATTCTAATTATACTAGAGAAATCATGGATTCATCTGAGATTTCTATCAAGTATAAGGGATATATCCAGAGGGAGCAGCAGATGGCGGACAAGATCATGAGGCTTGAAAACCTTGCAATTCCTGAAGGTTTTGACTTCGATAAAGTAGAGAGTCTTTCAATAGAATGTCGTCAGAAACTTAAGAAGTATTCTCCACGAACAATAGCACAGGCATCTCGAATATCAGGAGTTTCTCCAGCAGATATATCGGTTCTGCTAGTATATTTCGGAAGATAAAAAGAAAAAGAGTTCCACGTGGAACTCTTTTTCTTTTTATTACAATCTTTTCAGAGATAATTTAATGATCTCTTCCAATGATGCGTTTGGTGATTCTTTAAGTACTGCGCTTACAGCCTTGTTTACGTTGGCTTTTGTGAAGCCTAGCATTACAAGTGCTGTAACTGCTTCTTCGGTCACTCCTGGTGAACCCGTCTGGAACAGTGGGGAAGTATCAGTGCCTGCTCCCTTCACAACCTTGTCTTTCAGTTCCAGAATCAGTCTCTGGGCGCTCTTGAGGCCGATTCCCTTTATGCTTTTTATCTTGTTGATGTCTTCTGCAAGAATGGCATTTCTTATTTCCTCAGAGGTAAGCGATGATAGCATCATACGTGCTGTCGATGCACCGATTCCAGATACTCCGATCAGCAGTCTGAACAGCTCACGCTCATCTTTTGTGGCAAATCCATAGTAGAGCTCTTCGTCTTCTCTGATGTAGTGATGGATGTATGCCAGAGTATCTGCCTTGCCGTTCAACGCCTCATATGTCTGTAGGGATATCAGTATCTTGTAACCGATTCCATAGCACTCCAGAACCATGTCAGTAGGTGTAATTTCAACTAAACTGCCTTTGATGTAATCTATCATATCCTGCTGTATTTAAGGTTACTTTCTGCAAAATTATGATATTAATCTATATAAAGAAAGATTGTTTTTGTTAAATTTGCAGGTTTTTAGGACCCAAATGTGCATTTGATTGAGAGATTATGAAAGTTAAAGAAATATGCAGTATGTTCCCGGTTCTTTCCAGAAAGGTTTATGGAAAGGATCTGGTGTATTTCGATAATGCCGCTACAAGCCAGCGTCCGCAGTCTGTCCTGGATATGTGGATGAGAATAAGCTCTGAATCGAATGCAAATATTCATAGGGCCGTACATCGTCTTTCTGACGAAGCTACTCAGGCTTATGAGCAGTCCAGAGATGCTGTGAAGGAGTTTCTAAATGCATCGTGCCGTGAAGAAATCATATTTACCAGCGGTACTACCGCATCTGTGAATCTTGTAGCCTACAGTTTCGGTGAGGCTTTTCTCAGGGAAGGTGATGAGGTTATTGTAACTGAAGCCGAACATCATTCCAACATTGTCCCTTGGCAGTTGATGTGTAAGAGAAAGGGTGCTGTTCTGAAGGTTCTTCCGATAGATGACAGCGGCCGTCTTGTTTTGGAAAAATTGGATGAACTGCTCTCGGACAAGACACGTATAATGGCAGTTACCCATATTTCCAATGTGCTCGGAATTATAAATCCGGTAAAGGAAATCATTGAGAAATGCCATTCCAAAGGTGTTCCTGTGCTTGTGGATGGTGCTCAAGGTGCCGTACATTGCAAGGTTGATGTTCAGGAGATGGATTGCGATTTCTATGTTCTTTCAGGACATAAGCTCTATGCCGCTACCGGTACAGGAGTTTTATACGGAAAGAAGAAATACCTGGATGCAATGCCTCCATACATGGGAGGAGGAGAGATGGTCGGAACGGTTTCTTTTGAGGAAACGACCTATGCTCCGCTTCCGATGAAATTTGAAGCAGGTACTCAGAATTTTGCGTCTACCGCGACCTTCAAACCGGCTCTCGAATTTGTTAATTTATTGAATGATAAGGAGTTAGTGGGAAATATCGATAATATCAGAGATTATCTTTTCACTGAACTTTCAAATGATAGTCGCATAAGGATCTATGGTGTTCCTCGTGGAACAATGGATGAAAAGATTCCTCTGTTCTCTTTTACAGTCGAAGGTGTACATCATGAAGATCTGTCTTTGATCCTCGATAAGATGGGTATTGCTGTAAGGTCAGGACAGATGTGTGCAGAACCTCTTATGGACAGATTCGGAGTTACCGGAATGTTGAGGGCCTCGGTTGCTCCTTACAATACGATGGAAGAGGCTGAGTATTTTGTTAAATGCCTGAACAGGGCGATAGATATGTTGATATGACATTAAGAGAAGCAGAAAACGCCATCATTGATGAATTTTCAATGTATGAGGAATGGCTTGATAAATATGAATACCTGATCGAGTTGGGAAAATCTCTCAAGGATTATCCGGAGTCAGCAAAGACTGATGATAAGCTTATCAAGGGCTGTCAGTCAAGAGTATGGTTGGATTACAGGGTAGAGGATGGAAGAATTATCTTCAATGCTGATAGTGACGCCATCATAACAAAGGGAATAATTTCTCTCCTGATAGGACTCTATTCCGGCAGGACCTCGGAAGAAATCTTATCGTCAGATTTCTCAGTTGTCGAAAAGATCGGACTGAAGGAGAATCTTTCGCCGACAAGAGCAAACGGACTTGTGTCCATGATTGCCAAGATTCGAGAAATAGCCGGAATTAACGCGTAATGGGACTTAAGGATTTATTTAAACGAAAATCTGCTGAGATTGCAGAGGAAGACAAAGAAAGGAAGATGAGACTTGAAAGAGATATCATAATGGCCCTCAGGCAGGTTTACGACCCTGAGATTCCGGTCAATGTATATGATCTCGGACTTATTTACGAGGTGAAGGTCGATGATGACCACAATGTGTATATACAGATGACTCTGACAGCTCCGAACTGTCCTATGGCTGATTATGTCGTGGAGCAGGTGAAGGCTGCTGTTGAAGATGTTCCGGGAGTGGTGAGCGTGAAGATTGACCTCGTGTGGGAGCCTGTCTGGGATAAGAGCAGAATGACAGAAGAGGCACTTGTCGAGCTTGGACTTGACGAAGACTGAAGGCCGGAAGGGGAGAGAGAAGACAGGGAAAAGGTTGAATTATATCTTTCGTTAGGCTCCAACCAGGGAGACAGGAAGAAGAATATTGAAGATGCGATAAGTCTTCTGAATATTGAATTCGGCACTCCCTATAAAGCCGTTTCGAGTTTTCTCGAGACAGAACCATGGGGTTTTGAATCAGAAAACAGGTTCGTGAATGCCGCGGTATTGTATGAGCTTGACCTCAAGAGAGGTTACAATCCAGAAGCAGAGGGACTGATGATTCTCGAAATATGCAAGAGTGTGGAGAGGAGGCTCGGCAGAAAAGGCAATCCGCATTACACTGCAACGGGCGAAAGGATATACACTGACCGCCCTATAGACATCGACATATTGCTCTTCGGAGACAACAATATTGATTGCGAGGAACTTACCGTTCCACATAAGCACATGTATGACAGGGATTTCGTTATGATCCCGTTAAAGGAAATTAATTATAAACTATAATACAATTATGACACAGGAAGAACTTTTTAAGATTCTGGTTGCTCACTGTAAGGAGTACGGATTCATTTTCCCTTCAAGCGAGATCTATGATGGTCTCGGTGCCGTATATGACTATGGACAGCTTGGTTCAGAGCTCAAGAGCAATATCAAGAGATATTGGTGGGAGGCTATGACAAGACTCAACGAGAATATCGTTGGTATTGATTCGGCTATTTTCATGCATCCTAAGATCTGGGAGGCATCAGGTCACGTAGGTGCTTTCAACGACCCGCTTATAGACAACAAGGATTCAAAGAAGAGATATCGCGCTGACGTTCTCATCGAGGATTATATCGGAAAACTCGAGGAGAAGATCGAGAAGGACGTTGAAAAGGGCAAGAAGAAATTCGGTGAGGCATTTGACGAGGAGCAGTTCAAGGCTACAAACCCTAACGTACTCAGAAATCAGAAGAAGATTGATGAGGTAAAGAAGAGAATGGCAGACGCTCTCAATGCAAATGACCTTGCAGAGCTCCGTCAGATCATCGTTGACTGCGAGATCGCATGTCCTATTTCTGGTACAAAGAACTGGACAGACGTTCGTCAGTTCAACCTCATGTTCTCTACTCAGCTCGGTAGCGTATCTGGTGAGTCTAACATCATCTATCTCCGTCCTGAGACAGCACAGGGTATCTTCGTGAACTATCTTAACGTACAGAAGACCGGCCGTATGAAGATACCTTTCGGTATCGCACAGATCGGTAAGGCATTCAGAAATGAGATCGTTGCACGTCAGTTCATCTTCCGTATGAGAGAGTTCGAGCAGATGGAGATGCAGTTCTTCATCAAGCCGGGTACAGAGCTTGACTGGTTCGCAAAGTGGAAGGAGAACCGTATGGCATGGCACAAGGCTCTTGGAATGGGTGACGAGAACTATCGTTTCCACGATCATGACAAGCTTGCTCACTATGCAAATGCGGCTACAGATATCGAGTTCCGCTTCCCATTCGGATTCAAGGAGCTTGAGGGCATCCACTCACGTACAGACTTCGACCTTGGAAATCATCAGAAGTTCTCAGGTAAGAAGATTCAGTACTTCGACCCTGAGCTTGGTGAGAACTATGTACCTTACGTAGTTGAGACATCTATCGGAGTTGACCGTATGTTCCTTGCAGTTCTTTCTAACTCTTACAAGGAGGAGCAGCTCGAGAATGGTGAAAGCCGCGTAGTTCTCAGCATTCCTGCACCTCTCGCACCGGTTAAGGTAGCCGTTCTTCCACTTGTAAAGAAGGATGGTCTTCCTGAGCTTGCAAGAGAGATTATGGACGATCTCAAGTACGACTTCAACTGCCAGTACGATGAGAAGGATTCTATCGGTAAGAGATATCGTCGTCAGGACGCGATCGGTACACCTTTCTGCGTGACTATTGACCACGATTCACTCAATGACCGTTGCGTTACTATCCGTCATCGTGATTCAATGACACAGGAGCGCGTAAAGATCGAGGACCTTCACGCAATCATCTCTAAGGAGGTTAACCTCAGCAACATCCTTAAGCAGCTTAAATAAATAACCTACTAAAACTGATATACCATGGAAGTGAAAAAGGAACTTTGGGGCAAGACGCCTTGCGGAAAAGACATCTATCTTTACACTGTTACAAATTCAAAAGGAGCATATGTACAGCTCGGAAGCATCGGTGCTGCCATCGTGTCTGTAGTTGTTCCTGACAAGGATGGAAACCTTGCAGACGTATCCCTCGGATATGCGGACCCTCTGAGCTATTTCGGAGATGGTCCATGTATGGGAAAAACCCCTGGAAGATATGCAAACCGTGTCGCTGCAGGTAAGTTTACCCTCGACGGAAAGGAATATACTCTTCCTGTAAACTGTGGTCCTAATCACCTTCATGGCGGTCCTGACGGATTCCAGAGCAGAGTATGGGAAAGCCGTGAGGTTGAAGGCGGAGTTGAATTCATGTATTACTCTGAAGACGGCGAGCAGGGATATCCTGGTGCTGTAAAGACTGTATTGCACTATGAGTGGACAGATGAGTGCGAGCTCCGTATGACATTCACAGCAGAATCAGATGCTCCGACTGTAATCAACCTTACAAACCACGCATACTTCAATCTTAACGGCGAAGGAAACGGAAACATTCTCGGTCACACATTGAGACTGAACTGTTCGGAGTATCTCCCTACAGATGACACCCAGATTCCTCTTGGTGAAAGTGCACCTGTAGCAGGAACTCCAATGGATTTCGTCAACGAAAAGCCGGTAGGACAGGATATCAGAGCTGATTTTGAGGCGCTTAAGATCGGAAGCGGTTATGACCACTGCTGGGTAATTGACGGTGCCGAGCCTGGACAGCTCCAGTTCTGCGGCGAGCTTTATGCTCCGGAGAGCGGACGTACCCTCAATATCTATACAACTCAGCCAGGTGTGCAGGTGTATACAGGAAACTGGCTTGCAGGATGCCCTGCAGGTAAGAACGGACATGTGTACGGCATGAATGACGGTATCGCCATCGAGTGCCAGAACTATCCTGACGGACCAAACAAGCCTGATTATCCTAACTGTGTACTTCGCCCGGGTGAAGTTTATGAGCAGGCAATCATCTACGCATTCGGAACACGCTGATTTAAAAGTCACCCGAGTAAAAGTCATCCCCAATAAAAGTCATCCCCGGCTCGACCGGGGATCTATACCTATGAAACAGTATCTGGATCTCCTGAAACATATCCGTGAAAACGGAGCTATGAAGAGCGACCGCACCGGTACCGGCACACAGAGTGTGTTCGGATATCAGATGCGTTTCGACCTGAGTGAGGGCTTTCCTCTGCTCACAACCAAGAAGGTGCACCTTAAGTCCATTATCTATGAACTTTTATGGTTCATTGCCGGCGATACAAATGTAAAGTATCTTCAGGATCATGGTGTGACTATCTGGGATGAGTGGGCAGATGAGAACGGCGATCTTGGACCAGTTTATGGACACCAGTGGCGCAGCTGGCCTACTCCTGACGGAGGAACTGTCGATCAGCTTTCAAATGTCATCAACCAGATAAAGAACAGTCCGGATTCGAGAAGAATGATCGTTTCTGCATGGAATGTTGCTGAAGTTGAAAAGATGGCCCTTCCTCCTTGCCACTCGCTTTTCCAGTTCTATGTGGCTGACGGAAAGCTTTCGTGTCAGCTTTATCAGCGTAGCGCGGATGTTTTCCTCGGTGTTCCGTTCAACATTGCTTCCTATGCGCTTCTGACAATGATGATCGCACAGGTATGTGGACTTCAGCCGGGTGAGTTCGTCCACACGACAGGAGATACGCATATCTATTCGAACCATTTCGAACAGGTTGCCCTGCAGCTCAGTCGTGAGCCTCGTGCCCTTCCGAAGATGAAGATAAATCCTGATGTGAAGGACATCTTCGACTTCAAGTATGAGGATTTCGAACTGGTGGATTACGATCCGTATCCACGCATTCCTGCACCGGTAGCCGTATAACAATTCAGAACATGCAGAAAAGCATCATAGTAGCAATATCAGATAATAATGCCATAGGAAGGGACAACGCCCTCCTATGGCATATTTCTGAAGACCTGAAGTTCTTCAAGAGGACGACTTCGGGTTGTCCTGTAATCATGGGACGCAAGACATTCGAATCAATCGGACGTCCGCTACCGAAACGTACGAATATCGTCGTTTCCCGAGGCTTTGAGGCTCCGGAAGGGGTTGTGGTAGTTCCGTCACTCGAAGAGGCTTATTTGGCTGCTTCTGCCGCCATTTCTGCCCAGTCCGTCATTCCCGACCAGCCCGTCATTCCCGACTCGATCGGGAATCCCCGCTGCTTCGTCATCGGCGGCGGTCAGATCTATGCACAGGCCTTGAATGACGTCGACTCTCTTGTCGTGACCCATGTACATACCGTCATCGAAGGTGCAGATACCTTCTTTCCGGAGATCGACCCGTCGGTATGGACGGTCGGGAACCGCTCGGAACTCTTCCACGACGAAGAGAGCGGGTACGACTTCGAATTCGTCGAATACGTACGTTAAAAGAAATAGAAATTTAAAATATGAGCAGAGATAGCTTTGGAAGCAGGTTCGGAGCATTAGTGGCAATGGCCGGATCTGCAGTGGGATTGGGTAATCTTTGGCGCTTCCCATATCTTGTCGGAGAAAATGGAGGCGCCGCTTTCATCATTGTATATGTAGCAATGGTGTTTCTTATCTGTTTGCCGATATTCATCTCCGAGTTTGTGCTCGGACGCAGAAGTCAGAAGAATGCATATGCTGCATTCCGTGACCTTTCGGGTGGTTCTGCCTGGAAATGGGTGGGACTGCTGACTGTAATCGTACCGCTTATCGTGCTTTCGTATTATAGCGTAATCGGCGGATGGTCAATAGAATACCTGCTTAAGTCGGCGACATTCTCCTTTACGGGAGGAGCACAGCAGTCTGCGATGAGTACAATGTTCACGGACTTCGTCACCTCTACATGGGGACCGTTGGCCTGCCATACATTCTTCCTTCTGGCAACGACTCTTATTGTCGTTGTGGGAATCAAGGACGGAATAGAGAAGTTCAGTAAGGTGATGATGCCTCTGCTGTTCTTTATGGTCATGGCGATTGCCTTTTACTCGCTTACTCTCCCTGGAGCAGACAAGGGTCTTGATTATCTTTTCAATCCGGACTTCTCCAAGATCGACGGCAAGTCCATTTCCTCCGCTTTGGGACAGGCATTCTTCTCGCTTTCTCTCGGATTCGGTACAATTCTTACCTATGCTTCATACGTGGATAAGAAGGAAGACATCCTGTATCAGAGCTCTGCAACAGCAGCTTCAGACCTTATGTTCGCATTGATTGCAGGAGTTGCAATCATGCCGGCGGTCTTCGCATTCGGACTCGATCCACAGTCGGGACCGGGACTTGTATTCGAGACCCTTCCGTTCGTGTTTTCACAGATGCCTGCAGGAGGAGTCATTGCGATATTATTCTTTGTTTCCCTCCTTGTTGCAGCTCTTACATCATCCATCTCGATGATGGAAGTTGCTGTGGCATATCTCGTTGAGGAGAAGAATTTTTCCAGAAAGGCGGCATGTGTCACACTCTTTGCAATCTGCTGGGCAGTCGGTGCACTTTGCGCGCTTTCGTTCGGACCGCTTGCAGATATAAAGATCACCGGTCGCTCAATCTTCGACCTGTTTGACCACCTTTCGTCAAATATCCTTATGACGCTCGGCAGCCTTCTGACAGTGCTTTTTGTCGGCTGGAGACTGAAGAAGACAGACATTTACGACGAATTTACAAACGGAGGAACCCTCAGCCGCAACGCAAAGCTTTTCGGCCTTCTCTGGTTCCTCATCCGTTATGTATGTCCTATCGCTATTATCTCGATATTCCTTTCGGGATTAATTTAACTTTCTGCATACTCCTGCAATTGAAAGCAGGAGCATAAGAATCAGAATTATCGAACTGGCTCGTGAGACATTCTCTCCGAGCTGGTAAGAGTCTGGTTCGAATCGCATGATGATCTGACCCTCTCCCTCAGGAACGACTACTCCACGGAGCATCCAGTCTGCACGGAAGATATCTGTCTCCTGTGCTTCTTCTGTCGGGTTATAATGGCCGTTACTTACCTCTCCGTACTTTCCTGCAGGCTCTATCCATGCCTTCCATCCTTTCGGATAATAGATTTCGCTGAATATCGCTGCACGCTCAGAATCTGTGCTGTAGCTGTATCTCAGTTCGTTAGGTGCGTAGTGTGTCAATGTGATTGAAGGGGATGTCTCGACTTCGCTCGACATGACAGCAGGGACGCTCGACATTATAACAGGGGTATCAAACGCTTTACAGGTTCTCACAGAGGCGAAATCCGCTCCGATGACTGCACTCTCGTGCAGGTCTGTATATTCCAGAAGTGCGATTTCCTCATCAGGGTTGGCTGCGGCTACAGCCGATGATACGAACCAGGCATTGCCGTATGCGTATGGATTCACTACAGGAGGATAATCCGCTCCGAGAATGATGTATTTTCCGTTCAACATTGAAATGATCTTCAGTTCAGGAAGATTTTCTTCAATGTCCGAGATAGTTGCCGCATTACCGACAACATCGTAGAGCTTATAGATTTCAGGTGTTATGTACTGCTCGATGAGATCCTGGTATCTCTGCAGCTTTACAGGGCTGTAACCGCCGATTGTCTTGTGATGGTAGCTTGGAATCGAACTGTTGAAGGTATTGACGCTGATGTCCAATACTCTGTAATCCAATGAATTGTCTTCAAGGATGACTTCGTCGACCGGTCTGAGGTCGTACTGTGCGGTAAAGTCCTTCGGTGTTACGAAATGGTCCTTGTTAAGGTAACGTTTTCCCATAGGGATAAGGTCAAATCCTACTAGAGCCACCATCGCAAATGCAACAATCATCATGCTTCCTTTCTTTGACCAATATGCCCAAAGAATAAGTGCTGCAGATATGCTTATGAGCCAGAATGATCTCCAGGCATCCGCCTTAAGCAGTGCTGCTCTGTCTGCAGCAAGGGTCTCAGCCAGAATTTCTCCATACTGTGCATCTGAAGCAGATACGAAAGTTCCTGCTATTCCCGGCATAATTGCGCATGCAAGGCAGAATACACCAGTGAGGACATATGCAGGAAGGCAGGCCTTGCCGAATTCCTGCAGGGTATATTTCCACTTGATTACTCTGTCAAGCGCGTAGAATCCAAGCAGAGGCAATGTCACCTGAAGTACAATGAGTGCCATTGATACTGTTCTGAACTTGTTGTAGAACGGCGCATAGTTGAACCAGAGTTTGGTGAACCACATGAAATGGCTTCCCCATGCCAGAAGAATGGCAATTACGGTCGCAACTACAATCCACCATTTCTCTCTTCCCTTGATGAGGAAGAGTCCGAGCATGAAGAGAAATACCGAAATTGCTCCCATATACATTGGTCCGGCAGTGAACGGCTGAGGTCCCCAATAAAGAGGCATTGCCTTCAATGTCTGTCTGAGGTTAGGCTGACCGGCTCTCTTAAGGAGCTTTCCTGTTTCCGAGTCCATCTCCAGAGGACCGGATGAAGAACCTCCATTATAGTTTGGAATCAATAAGTTAGGCATTTCTTCGATGCCGTACGACCAAGCTGTGGCATATTCGAGATCCAGGCCGTCAGCATTGTGTCCGTCTCCGCTTCCGGACAGCTCGGAACCTCCACGCATTGTATATGGTGTGTATTCATATGTCGGAATGAGCTTGTTGGCGTTTGTCGCGATTCCTATGCATCCGATGACCAGAAGAAAGGCAGAAGCAGTAAAGAATCTGCTGATCTTATCCCTCTTTTCCTTGTCTATGCAGAGGCTGATGAGAAGTGCAACTGCATAAACGAAGATGACGATTGCCAGATAGTACGTGATCTGAATGTGATTTGCCTTTATCTGCATGCTGAGAGCAAAGGCAAACAGGGTAGAGCCCAGAACCGTCTTAGGCAGCCACTCTCTCCAGGATTCTGCTTTTGAAAGTGCTGATCTGTAGGTGAATATGATGCCGGCCAGAACCCATGGGAAATATGCGATTGCCTGCATTTTTGTGTTGTGACCCACCTGGATGATCTGCATGTTATATGAACAGAAGGCTACGGCAATCGCTCCTGCAACAGCCACGATGCCGTTTATTCCCATCGAAAGCATCAGAAGAAATGCTCCGACGAGAGTCAGGAAGAGATAAGTCGCCGGCCTTTTACCTGTCAGAAGAAGGTCGTAGATGTGGTCTGTCCAATCGCCGTGGAAATCATCTATCGTTGCGGTTGTTGGCATACCTCCGAACATCGAATTTGTCCATGCTGTCGGATCTTCGGGATGGGCTCTATTATGGGTCATTGCCTCATTTGCCATTCCCTTCCATGATGCGATATCGCTCTGGTTCACTATCTTGCCTTCAAGAACCTGTGGTACGAAGCCGTATGCGAGGACAGCAAAAAGCAGGATGATTCCTGCGTAAACCAGTATTTTCTTTATCAGTTCCTTGTTCATATTCCTTGAAACGTCTTTATTTGGTCAATGTGTTGAATAAATCCGCCATCTGACGTGTCAGATTACGGCGTGTAAATCTGGATATATCCGATTTTTCAAGATTAAGCTCACCTTTGGTATGCCTGTTCCAGCACTCCATGATGAAATCATGCAGTATGGCCTTATCTTCCCAATCAAGCACGGTGCCTGTCTTTGTCTGATCCATGATCATGGCCATCGCACCGTCCGGCTGTCCTATTCCTAGGATCGGTCTCTGCGAAGCCATGTACTCGAAAAGCTTTCCAGGAAGCACTGCCTTGTATTCCGGCTCCTTTCTCAAAGGCAGGATAAGGACAGATGCCTTTCGTTGTTCTTCTACTGCAATATTGTGGGGCAGATAGCCCATGTTTACCAGGTTATCTTCAAGTCCGGCGCCCTTGATTGCAGCAATAATCTGGTCGTCAGTCTTACCTATAAGCTTGATCTTCAGAGCTTTTCTGAATGATTCGTCTTTTGAGCACAGTTCTGAAAGGACTTCCCAAAGAACTGTTGGGTTGCCGTCCGCTGCAAACAGTCCGGTATGAGTGACAGTAAAGTCCTCATCTGACTCTCTGGTATTTTCCTGTATGAAGTCACATTCATCAAAACCGTTGGTAATGAGATGTACAGGAGTCTTCGTCATTTCCTGGAATTCCTTCTGTACGAGAGGGGATACTGCGACCACTGCGGTTGCATCATCAATCACTTTCTGCTCCATCTTCCTGTGCCATCTTTCTGTTGCGGAAGTCATGGACAAGTGCTTGAAATAGAATATCTTGGTCCACGGATCACGGAAGTCTGCGATCCATGGAAGTCCGGTTGCTCGTGACAGTTTCCAGCCTATCATGTGCATGGACTGAGGAGGTCCTGTGCTGACGATCAGGTCCACCGGATGTTCTTCGAGATATTTCTTCAGAAATCTTACTGAAGGTTTGATCCAGAGACATCTCGGATCCGGACGGAAGAGATTGCCACGCACCCACATTGCCGCCTTCTGCAGGAAAGACTTGTTCTGAGCGTTCACCGGATTCACTTCTACAGCCTCCTTGCTGTGTCCGGAACTCTTCAGGAACTTCTTGTACAGTTCGTATGGCTCTATTATCCTTGTCTTTATGATCTCTGCATCTTCAGGGATTTCTGATCCAAGAGTGTGGTCTATGGCAAGCTGTTCCGGATTTTCAGGAGTATAGATTACCGGTTGCCAACCTTCTGAAGGAAGATATTTGGCAAACTTCACCCATCTCTGCACTCCGGATCCTCCAGTCGGAGGCCAGTAATATGTTATGATCAGCACCCTTTTCATAATCCTACAAATATACGCGTTTTTATTTTTAAATAAAAAACGGTAATTTTGCTGAGATATTTCCCTAAAGATATGGCAGAGAAAAAGCAGACAGAAACCCCGATGATGAAGCAGTACTTCTCCTTCAAGGCCGAGTACCCTGAGGCAGTACTTCTCTTCAGATGCGGAGACTTTTACGAGACATATGGAGACGACGCACTTATTGCCAGCAAGGTTCTAGGAATCGTGCTTACAAAGCGCTCCAGTGCTATTCCTGGTGCAATTCCGATGGCGGGTTTTCCTCACCATTCTCTGGAAACATATCTTCCAAGACTCGTAAGAGCCGGCTATAAAGTAGCTGTCTGCGACCAGCTGGAAGATCCTAAGCTTACAAAGAACATCGTAAAGAGGGGAGTGACTGAGCTTATTACTCCCGGTATTGCCTTCAACGAACAGCTTCTTGAGCAGAAGGAGCATAATTATATCGCCGGACTTACTTTCTACAAAGATAAATGCGGTGCCGCTTTCCTGGATGTTTCGACAGGAACATTCCAGGTTGCAGAAGGTTCTCTGGATTATATCGGCTCGCTTCTGAGCTCGTTTTCTCCGAAGGAACTTCTTGTGCCTAGAGGTTATGAGAAAGGCGTCAAGGAACGTTATGGTGACAGTTATTACATTTCGACTCTTGATGAGTGGGCTTTCATCTATGACAATTCAGTAGAAAAGCTGAAGAGACAGCTTCAGGTCGACTCCCTCAAAGGATTTGCAATTGACAATTTCCCTCTTGGAATAACTTCTGCCGGCGCTTTGCTTGTCTATCTGGAGCAGACCCAGCATGCAGGACTGTCAAATATCTGTTCGATCTCCAGAATTGACGAAGGTTCGTTTGTATGGATGGACCGATTTACATTCCGAAATCTTGAAATATTCTCGTCTACAGCAGGAAAGGAAGGAACTTCGCTTGTCGAGGTCATGGATAAATGTTCTTCACCGATGGGTGCAAGAATGTTGCGTACATGGCTTTCCATGCCGGTCATGGACCTTAAGGAACTCTCTGACAGACATTCGATTGTACAGCATTTCGTCGATTGCGGCGATGATCTTCTTGCTCTTCAGAACATGATTGGAGAGATCGGAGATCTTGAGAGAATAATCTCAAGAGCCGCTGCAGGCAAGATCATGCCTCGAGAGGTCATGCAGCTTCGCAGGGGTCTGAGCCAGACGGCTCCGATCATGAGGCTTTGTATGGGCAAGGGTGTTGAGGCTCTCGACGATATGATGAAGTCAATCACTGACTGTCAGGAACTCCTCGACCATCTTGGAAAGACCATGCATCCTGAGACTGCGGCTGCGGTAGGTAAAGGCGATGTCATCGCTCCTGAAGTTTCTCCTGAGCTTGACGAGCTCAGAGACATTGCCCGAAATGGTAAGGATTACCTCCTCAAGATACAGGAACGAGAGACTGAGCGCACAGAAATCCCGTCGCTCAAGATCGGTTACAATTCTGTGTTCGGCTATTATCTCGAAGTTCGTAATACCCACAAGGACAAGGTGCCTCAGGAATGGGTGAGAAAACAGACACTGGTAAACGCAGAACGATACATTACCGAAGAACTGAAGGAGTACGAACAGAAGATTCTTGGTGCAGAGGAGCGAATATATGTCCTTGAAACACAGATATATGCCGCCCTTGTGTCGATGATTCAGGCGAATATTTCCGCCATTCAGAAGAACTGCCGTATCCTGGCTCGTCTTGATGTCCTTTCGGGTTTTGCGGATCTTGCAGTATCAAACAGATACTGCCGTCCGTCAATGGACGAGGGTCATGTTCTTGATATCAGGAATGGCCGTCATCCGGTAATCGAGACAATGATGCCTGCGGGAGAGGATTTCGTTCCGAACGACATTTTCCTTGATAATTCATCCCAGCAGGTGATCATACTTACCGGTCCGAATATGGCCGGTAAATCTGCACTTCTTCGTCAGACGGCCTTGATAGTCCTTATGGCTCAGGTCGGATCCTTTGTGCCGGCTGATTCTGCCCGGATCGGTTATTGTGATAAGATTTTCACCCGTGTGGGTGCTTCCGATAACATTTCACGCGGTGAATCCACCTTTATGGTCGAGATGCTGGAGACCTCGATGATTCTCCATAATCTTTCTTCGCGTTCCCTTGTGCTTCTCGACGAGATAGGTCGTGGAACCTCGACTTATGACGGTATGTCGATAGCTCGGGCGATAGTCGAATATGTCCATGAATTTGGAGCAGGAGCAAAAACGCTTTTTGCAACTCATTATCACGAACTTAACGATCTTGAAAACATCTATCCGAGGGTAAGGAATTTCCATATTGCAGTCAAGGAAGTCGGAAAGAATGTCATATTCCTCCGTAAGCTTAAGGAAGGCGGTGTAGCGCATAGCTTCGGTCTTCATGTGGCCCGTATGGCAGGTATGCCGAAGCAGGTCCTCGACTCTGCGGAAAAGACCCTTGCTTCGTTGGAAAGCGGAGGTGCTGAATCAAAGACCCGTCGACCATCTCAGAATGATAAGGTCAAGCCACATAATGTCAGAGAAGGACGTGTGGAGAGCGATGGTTCGCTTCAGCTGTCGTTCTTTCAGCTTGAAGATCCTCTGCTCTCTTCTCTTAAAGAAGACCTCGATTCCGTCGATCTGAACAATCTTACTCCTCTTCAGGCTTTCGATGTCTTGAGGGGTCTGAAGGAAAAAATGGGATTGAATTAAAGCAATTTGCAAAATCTGATTTACATTTTGTGTAATTACAATAATTGTTATACATTTGTGGGAAATAATAATTCTGCAAATGTATAATTTATTTAATGACAACGCAATAATCGTAAAGGACCCGTTTGTAGGTCGAAAAGATGAACTCAGGAGACTTTCGTCAGACTTTGTGTTTCTTACAAATACCGCGGTTTTGGCTCCGAGAGGCTATGGTAAGTCTTCTCTAGTCAAGGTGGCTGCTCAACATGCTTTTCAAAACGAAAGGAAACTTCGTTTCTGTTTTGTGGACCTTTCCGGTGTAAGGAGTGAAGAGACCTTTTTTGAACTTCTGGCCCAAGGGGTTCTCAAGGCGGTTTCTCTCAATCAGGAAGAAGTCGTGGAGAATGTCAAGAGGTTTTTCCCTCACACCACTCCAAAGATTTCTTTTGATGCATCGGGGGAGTTCTTTGTGGATATAGACTGGAGCGAGGTCAGACAGAATCGTGAAGAACTGCTGGATCTGCCTCATACGGTAGCAACGGCACTGAATGTCAGGATGGTCGTCTGCATAGACGAGTTTCATCTCATCTCTCAAATCCCTGATCCGGAGTCGCTTCTTGAGCTTTTCAAGAAAAAGTGGACAAGTCATGAAGGGGTTGCGTATAGCATCTGTGCAACATCTCTTCCGCTTGTGGAAAAATTCCTGAAAGAGTCCCCGATGTTTCATCTTTACGGAGATGTCATCCATCTTTCCCAGGTGTCGAGGAGTGATATGGTCAGATCTATCCGCGACAATTTTGCGGATAATGCGAAGTATATCGATGTGGAGGTTGCCGAACTGATAGTCGATCTTGCCGGCAACAATGCATTCTATACCCACCGGCTTGCTCATCTTGCACGTATTGGCAGCGTGATCGAATGTTCGAGAAATGTCGTTTTGGATGCTCATGAAACCATCCTGACTCACATGGATCTGGTTTTCAGGAATATGACAGAAGGTCTGACCACTCAGCAGCTATGTTATCTCCATGCTGTTCTCTCCGGCGAAACCGTCATCAGCACATCTGAAGTCCTGCATCGTCATCGCATTTCGTCTGCAACATCTGCATCCCGCTCAAAAGTCGCTCTGCTGGAAAGGGGAGTGATATGCAATGTCGATGGAAAAATCTGTTTTTCTGACCCGATTTACGCTTCTTGGCTGAAAAGCCGTTATTTCGTTAAAAAATAAAAGATTTATCTTTTATTGCGGCAAAAAATCGTTATCTTTATCAGTTAGAAAACTCAAAAATTATAATAATAACAACTAAAACATTAAAAATCATGGAATTACCTTTCGCGGAATCGTATAAGATCAAGATGGTAGAGCCTCTTCGCAAAAGCACACGTGAGGAGCGCGAACAGTGGATCAAAGAAGCTGATTACAACCTTTTTCAGCTCAAGTCTGACCAGGTTTACATTGATTGTCTGACAGACTCAGGTACAGGTGCAATGAGTGACCGTCAGTGGGCTGCAATGATGATGGGTGACGAAAGCTATGCAGGTTCTGCTTCTTTCTTCCAGCTCAAGGAGACCATCAATAAGATCACAGGATTCGACTATGTCATCCCTACACACCAGGGTCGTGCTGCCGAGAACGTTCTCTTCAGCCACCTCGTTACTGCAGGTGCAATTGTTCCTGGTAACTCGCACTTCGACACTACAAAGGGTCACATCGAGAGCCGCAAGGCGTTCGCAGTCGACTGCACGGTAGACGAGGCTAAGGATACTCAGCTCGAGGTTCCTTTCAAGGGTAACGTAGACCCTGCAAAGCTCGAAAAGGTTCTCTCTGAGAATGCAGACAAGGTTCCTTTCATCATCGTTACAATCACTAACAACACTGCAGGTGGTCAGCCTGTATCAATGCAGAACCTCCGTGAGGTGCGCGCAATCGCCGACAAGTACGGAAAGAGAGTGGTATTCGACTCTGCGCGTTTTGTTGAAAATGCATTCTTCATCTATGAGCGTGAGGAAGGCTATGCGGACAAGACAATCAAGGAAATCTGCAAGGAGATGTTCTCATACGCTGACGGTATGACAATGTCATCAAAGAAAGACGGTCTCGTGAACATGGGTGGTTTCATCGCTACACGTCACGAGGACTGGTACGAGGGAGCGAAGAGATTCTGTATCCCATTCGAGGGATTCCTCACTTACGGTGGTATGAACGGCCGCGATATGGCTGCACTCGCTGTAGGTCTTGACGAGAATACTGAGCTCGAGACTATCGAGACACGTATACGTCAGGTTCAGTACCTTGCTGCCAAGCTTGATGAGTACGGCATCCCTTATCAGCGTCCTGTAGGTGGTCACGCTATCTTCGTTGACGCAGACCGCGTTCTCGACCAGATCCCTAAGGAGGAGTTCCCTGCACAGACTCTCGCAATCGAGCTCTACATCGAGGCCGGTGTACGTGGCTGCGAGATCGGTTACATCCTCGCTGACCGCGATCCTGTGACTCGTGAGAACCGTTTCGGTGGCCTTGACCTTCTCCGTCTCTGCATCGCACGTCGTGTCTATACAAATAACCACATGGATGTGATCGCTGCCGCCCTCAAGAACGTTTACGACCGTCGTCATGAAATCACACGCGGTGTGAAGATCGTATGGGAGACAGAGTTGATGCGTCACTTCACTGTAAAGCTTGAAAGACTCTAATAAAATCAATAATCAATAACTAATAAACAAACCTTATGAATTTTGTACAGCAATTCGGCGAGACTTTGAGATCGATCGATCTCGGTGCCGCCATCGGCGCATCAGGATTCAAGACTATTGACCTTGTGATTCTGGTCATTTATCTTGTAGTCCTCGTGGGTCTCGGTCTCTTCCTCGGAAGAACAAAGAAAGGCGAAGAGAAGAGTGCAAACGACTACTTCCTCGCAGGTAACACATTGACATGGTGGGCAGTAGGTGCTTCGCTCATCGCCGCAAACATCTCTGCAGAGCAGTTTATCGGTATGTCAGGAACCGGTTTCCGTGACGGTATCGCAACTGCAGCATATGAGATCATGGCAGCCATCACTCTTATCGTCATCGGTAAGTTCCTTCTTCCTGTGATGCTCAAGAGAAAGATCTTCACTATCCCTCAGTTCCTTCGTGAGAGATATAGCGACGGAGTAGGTCTTGCCTTCTCTATCCTCTGGCTCTTCCTCTACATCTTTGTGAACCTTACTTCTGTGGCATGGCTCGGAGCTCTTGCAATCGAGCAGATCCTCGGTCTTCAGGGAGTGTTCATCACATTCGGCGAGACAATGATCTCGATGAGAATGGTGATCGTGGTATTCCTCTTCCTCATTGCAGGTATCTACTCTATCTACGGTGGTCTTGCATCAGTTGCATGGACTGACGTGATGCAGGTGGTATTCCTCGTGGGCGGTGGTCTCATCACAGCGTTCTTCGCTCTCAAGGCTGCCGGTGACGGTGCTGCTATGGAGGGTCTCAGAAACGTATACACAACTCTCACAACAGGTGACTATGCAAAGGATACCCACTTCCACCTCGTCATCCAGGAGTCTCACAACCCTAGCGCATTCGCTAACGTGCCGGGTCTTGTTGCTCTCGTAGGTGCACTCTGGGTTACAAACCTCGGATACTGGGGATTCAACCAGTACATCATCCAGAAGGGTCTTGCAGCGAAGAGCATCGATGAGGCTCAGAAGGGTCTCGTGTTCGCAGGTCTCCTCAAGCTCCTCATTCCTTTCATCGTTGTGCTTCCAGGCGTATGTGCATACTACATGACTCAGAACGCTGACCAGTTCACAATGCTCCAGGGTTCGATCAATGTCGCTGACGACGCTTATCCTTGGCTCATCCGTAACTTCGCACCTCCTGTAGTGAAGGGTCTTTCATTTGCTGCGCTTGCCGCTGCGATCATTTCGTCGCTCGCATCGATGTTCAACTCGACTTCGACTCTCTTCACAATGGATATCTACAAGAAGTATATCAATCCTAAGGCTTCTGACAAGAACCTCGTGAATACAGGTCGTCTTACTTCGCTTGTTGCTCTCGTGATCGCTGCTATCGCGGTCAAGCCTCTCCTCGGAGGTCTCGATCAGGCATTCCAGTATATCCAGGAGTATTCAGGATTCATTTATCCGGGTATCGTTATCGTATTCGGTCTCGGTCTCCTCTGGAAGCGTGCTTCCAACAAGGCTGCCGTATGGACTGCAATCGCAACAATCCCTATGGGAGTCCTCTTCAAGCTCACTATGCCTGAGGTTGCGTTCCAGCTCCGCGCAGGTTATGTGTTCATGATCCTCGTTTCAATGTTCATCATCATCTCCCTCATCGACAAGAAGTTCATTTCATGCGAGCTTCCTGAGCAGAAGGACAGAGCTACCATGAACAAGTGGGCGAAGATTCTCGGCGGTTCGGGTCTCTTCTTCATCGTAATCGCTGCTGTCGTTACAATCTGGGGTGCTTGCCTCCCTGCAACTGCAACTCCTGACACAAGCGTTATCGCTTACCTCAACGATATCGGATTCCAGGCATTCTTCTTCTTTGGTGTAATTGTCGGTTGCAATGCAGTATGGCTTTGGTCAGATGCTAACGACAAGAAGATTGATCCTAAGGGACATAGCCTTGACCTCAAGCTCTTTGAGACAAGCAAGACATATGCATGGGGTGCTCTTGCGATCGGTATTATCATCGTTATCCTTTACGCTGCTCTCTGGTAATCTTCTAATTTGGTAAAGCTATGTTGGAAGCACTTAAAGAGAAAGTCTGCAAGGCCAATCTTGAACTCGTGCAGCACGGACTCGTCATCTTCACATGGGGTAACGTTTCTGCAATCGACCGTGAGACAGGTCTTGTGGTGATCAAGCCAAGCGGAGTTTCGTATGACAATATGAAACCATCAGATATGGTAGTGGTTGACCTCGACGGTAATATCGTCGAGGGCGACCTCAACCCGTCTTCAGACACTCCGACCCACCTTGCCCTCTACAGGGCATGGCCGGAAATCGGTGGTGTTGTCCACACACACTCTACATATGCGACTGCATGGGCACAGGCAGGTCTTGACCTCCCTAACATAGGTACAACACACGCTGACTATTTCCATAAGGAAATCCCATGTACAGACTTCATGACTGAGGAAGAGGTGAAGGGCGCATACGAGCTTGAGACAGGAAATGTCATCATCCGTCGTTTTGAAGGCATGAACCCGGTACACACTCCAGGCGTGCTCGTAAAGAACCACGGTCCGTTCTCATGGGGTAAGGATGCATTCGATGCAGTCCACAACGCTGTGGTAATGGAGCAGGTTGCAAAGATGGCTTACATCGCATTCGGTGTAAATCCTGACCTTAAGATGAATGAGCATCTCATTGAAAAGCACTTCAATCGCAAGCATGGTCCAGGTGCATATTACGGACAGAAAAAGAAATAACACTCAAACTTATACAGACATGATCAAAGCATTTGAAAATCACGAAATATGGTTCGTAACAGGAGCGCAGCTTCTTTACGGTGGTGATGCAGTGGTACAGGTTGACGGCCACTCGTCAGCAATGGTTGACGGAATGAACGCGTCAGGCGTACTTCCTGTAAAGGTTGTATATAAAGGAACAGCAAACTCTTCAAAAGAGGTTGCAGACATCATGACAGCAGCAGAGGCTGACAAGAAGTGTGTCGGTGTGATCACATGGATGCACACATTCTCTCCTGCAAAGATGTGGATCCACGGTATGCAGATCCTCCGCAAGCCGCTTCTCCACCTCCATACTCAGTTCAACAAGGAGATTCCTTGGGACACAATGGATATGGACTTCATGAACCTTAATCAGAGTGCACACGGCGACAGAGAGTATGCGCACATCCTTTCAAGACTCCGCAAGGGTCGTAAGACTGTTGTCGGACACTGGCAGGATCCTAAGACTCTCGAGCGTATCGCTGTATGGCAGAGAGTTGCAGCTGCTTGGGCAGATTCACAGGATATGAGAATCATTCGTTTCGGTGACCAGATGAACAATGTGGCCGTTACTGACGGTGACAAGGTTGAGGCTGAGATCCGTTTTGGTTTCCACGTTGACTATGTACCATTCAGCGAGGTTATGACTTACTTCGAGAAGGTAGAGGATCAGGCTGTCGACGAGCTTGTGCAGGTTTACTTCAATGAGTATGACCACGCTCCTGAGCTTGAGGACAAGGCTACTGAGGCTTATAAGAAGGTATGGAACTCAGCAAAGGCAGAGCTTACTCTCCGTGCAGTTCTCGAGGCTTATGGTGCCAAGGCATTCACTTCTAACTTCGATGACCTCGGTGATGTAAACGTAGCTGAGACAGGCAAGGGATTCGATCAGATTCCTGGTCTTGCTTCACAGCGCCTCATGGCTGACGGTTACGGTTTCGGTGGTGAGGGTGACTGGAAGACTGCCGCTCTCGTACGTACAGCATGGTACATGGGTCAGGGCCTTCCTAAGGGTTCATCATTCCTCGAGGACTATACTATCCACTTCGACGGCGAGAACTCAGCTCTTCTCCAGGCACATATGCTTGAGATCAGCCCTGCAATCGCTGCAGAGAAGCCGAAGCTCGAGGTACACCACCTCGGTATCGGTGTCCGCAAGACTCAGACTGCACGTCTCGTGTTCACAAGCAAGACTGGCGACGGCGTAGCTGCAACTGTAGTTGACATGGGTAACCGTTTCCGCCTCATCGTAAACGAGGTAAGATGTATCGAGTCTAAGCCGCTTCCTAAGCTCCCTGTAGCTTCAGCTCTCTGGATCCCTAAGCCAAGCTTCGAGGTTGGTGCTGCTGCATGGATGCTCGCAGGTGGTACTCACCATACAAGCTTCTCATATGACCTCACTACTGAGTATTGGGAGGACTATGCTGAGATCGCTGATGTTGAGATGCTCGTGATCAACGATGATACAACTATCTCTAACTTCAAGAGAGATATGAGAATCAACGAGGTTTACTACATGTTGAACAAAGCACTCAAATAATCATGGCAGACACTAAATATGTAATCGGTCTGGACTACGGTTCAGATTCAGCACGTGCGGTAGTTGTAGATGTTGCTGATGGAAAGACTCTTGCAACAGCAGTCAAATACTATCCTCGTTGGAAGAAGGGTATGTACTGCGTACCTTCAGCAAACCAGTGGCGTCAGCATCCTCTTGATTATATAGAGGTGCTTGAAGGCTCTGTAAAGGAGGCTCTCGCAGCTTGTCCTGCAGGAACAGCTGAGAACGTGATCGGTATCGCTTTCGATACAACAGGTTCTACTCCTGTATTCACTGACGAGAACGGTACTCCTCTTGCTCTCAAGCCAGAGTTCGCTGAGAACCCTAACGCAATGTTCGTCCTCTGGAAGGACCACACTGCTGTAAAGGAGGCTGCTGAGATCAACGAGAAATGCCATGCTAACGAGATCGACTACACTTCATACGAGGGTGGTATCTACTCATCAGAGTGGTTCTGGGCTAAGGCTCTCCACGTTCTCCGTGAGGACGCTTCTGTACGTGAGGCAGCTTACTCTATCGTAGAGCACTGCGACTGGATGCCTGCACTCCTTATCGGTGCAAAGAATCTCGACGAGGTTCCACGCAGCCGTTGTGCAGCAGGTCACAAGGCTATGTGGCATGCAAAGTGGGGTGGTCTTCCTTCAGAGGAGTTCCTCTGCAGCATCGATCCTGTTCTCGCAGGATTCCGTGACCGTCTCTACAGCGAGACTACAACAGCAGAGAAGCCGGTAGGCAAGCTTTGTCCTGAGTGGGCTGAGCGCCTCGGTCTCTCTACAGACGTGGTTGTTGCCGGCAGCGAATTCGACTGCCATATGGGTGCTATCGGAGCTGGTGCAAAGAACAATACTTTTGTACGCGTTATCGGTACTTCAACATGCGACATCATGACAGTATCTCCTGAGGAACTTGGTGACAAGCTCGTAAGAGGTATCTGCGGTCAGGTGGACGGCTCTGTAATGCCAGGCATGATCGGTCTTGAGGCTGGTCAGTCAGCATTCGGTGATATCTACGCATGGTTCCGCCGTGTACTCGAGTGGCCTCTCAAGAACGTTTCAGGTCTTGAGGGAGAGGCTCTCGAGAAGGCTTGCGACAAGATCATCCCTGCACTTACAGTTGAGGCTATGAAGATTCCTGCAGGCGAAAGTTCTGTAGTGGCTACAGACTGGATGAACGGTCGTCGTACTCCGGATGCAAATCAGCTTCTCCAGGGTGCGATCAGCGGCATCAACCTCGGTACTACAGCTCCTATGATCTTCCGTGCACTTGTTGAGGCAACAGCTTTCGGTTCACGCGCAATCGTCGAGAGATTCAAGTCAGAGGGAATGCGTATCAACGACGTTATCGGTATCGGTGGTATCGCTCTCAAGTCTCCATTTGTAATGCAGACTCTCTCTAACGTACTCAACATGCCTATCAAGGTCTGCAACACAGACCAGGCTTGTGCTCTCGGTGCTGCAATGTTCGCAGCAACTGCAGCCGGTGCGTATGCAACTGTAGCTGATGCTCAGGATGCAATGAATTCAGGTTTCGCTAAGGAATACTTCCCAGAGCCAGACCAGGTGAAGATTTACGATGAGGTTTATCAGCGTTATCTCAAGCTTGGTGCATATTGCGAGGAAGTAGCTAAATAATGATTGAACAGATGAAAAGAATTTTCAAGACACTTGCAGGGGTAGCCATGGCAGCCCTCTGCATGTCTGCTTGCGCTGAAAAGCAGACACTTACCCTTTCAGGTCTCGATCCTCAGGCTTTCGTAGGTGAGAAGGGCGGAAAGGCAACTGCACTCTATACATTGAAGAATGCAAACGGTATGGAGGTTTGCGTTACAAACTTCGGTGGACGTATCGTTTCTGTTATGGTTCCTGATAAGGATGGCAACATGGTTGACGTTGTTCTCGGTTTCGATAACATCAACGACTATATGACTCAGTCAAGCGACTTCGGTGCTTCTATCGGTCGTTATGCAAACCGTATCGAAGGTGGTAAGTTCGTGCTCGACGGCGAGACTGTACAGCTTGCACAGAACGACGGTACAAACTGTCTCCACGGTGGTCCTACAGGCTGGCAGTATCAGGTTTATGAGGCTAATCAGGTAGACGCTCAGACTATCGAGCTTACAATCGTTTCACCAGACGGTGACAACGGTTTCCCTGGTACAGTTACAGCTGTTGTGACTTACAAGCTTACTGATGACAACGCTATCGACATCTCTTACAGCGGTACTACAGACAAGGCTACAGTATTGAGCATGACAAACCACTCATACTTCAACCTTTCTGGAAACCATGGTCAGGAGGCTACAGATCACGTTCTTTACGTGGCATCTGACTATATCACTCCTGCAAACGATATCCTCATCCCTACAGGCGAGTTCGCTTCAGTAGAGGGTACTCCAATGGATTTCCGTACTCCTAAGGTGATCGCTCAGGACATTGAGTCTGACTATGAGCAGGTTGTTCTCGGTGCCGGTTTCGACCACAACTGGGTTCTCAACACTGCAGGTGACATCACTAAGGTATGTACAACTCTTTCTTGTCCTTCAACTGGCATCGTTCTCGATGTTTACACAGACCAGCCTGGTATCCAGGTTTACACTGGTAACTTCCTTACTGGCCAGGTAGCAGGAAAGCACGGTACTTACTATCCAAGAAGAGCCGCTGTCTGCCTCGAGACTCAGCTCTATCCGGATTCACCTAACAAGCCGGAGTGGCCATCGGCATTCCTCCGCCCAGGTGAGACTTACACACACCGCTGCATCTACAAATTCAGCGTAGCAGAGTAAGTTATACCTTATATATAATAGATAAAGCCTGTCGTTCATCCGGAATGACAGGCTTTATTGATGTAAATATGTTATATTTGTATCACAACATATTAATACCATGAAAAGATTAACAGCCATTTTCTTTGTGCTGGCAGCGGCTGCAGCACTTGTGTCTTGTTCGGAAGACAGCGTAAGATATTATGTAAGTGGAACAAATGCTCCGGAAGAGGGAAGTGTTGTGTACCTGACAGACAGGACTTCCATGGAACATATTGACAGTGCAGTTGTTTCGGGAGGCTCTTTCAAGATGAAGGGTAAAGCCGACATGAACGCTTTCCTGGCTATAGAAGTTAAAGGTCATGAAGGCGGATTTGTCTTCTTCAATGACGGTGAGCAGGTAAATGTGGATGTTGCTGCCGACAACTTGACGGGATCTGCCCTCAATGCGAAGCTTACAGAATGCCTTGCAAAGAATGACGAAGCATATGATGAGTACAATACATTCCTTCAGTCATTTCTGACTCTTCCGGAAGAGGAACAGCAGGCTAAGATGGAGGAGTTCATGCCTCTCTATCGTGCTGCAATCAAGAAATACTCTGATTTCTTCTTCGGTATGATTGATGATAACAAGGACAGCCTTATTCCGGTGGCATTCATGGGTTCAGTTCGTTCGCTCGGTGGTGCAGACAAAGTCAATGAACTCGTTGGTTCTGGTGCTCCGTTTGCTCAGCATCCGTATGTGCTTGAGATGAAGCGCAAGTTGGATGAGGCTGCAGCAAGAGAAAGGGAAGCTGAAGAACGCAAGAGAGCTTTTGTCGGTCAGATGTTTACCGATCTTGAAGAGGCTGATCCCGACGGAAACATGCACAAGCTTAGCGAGTATGTAGGCAAAGGCAAGTGGGTGCTCGTGGATTTCTGGGCATCATGGTGTGGTCCATGCAAGCAGGAAATGCCTAATGTGGTTGCTGCATACAAGAAGTATAAGTCTAAGGGCTTTGATGTTGTCGGCCTTTCGTTCGATAGAGAAAAGGAACCATGGGTCAAGGCGATTGTAGAATGGGATATGCCTTGGGTTCATCTTTCAGACCTCAAGTATTGGAAGACTGTTGCTGCCGAAGTCTATGGTGTAAACTCTATTCCTGACAATATTCTGATCAATCCTGATGGAAGGATTGTTGCCCGTGGCCTTCGTGGCAAAGAACTCGATGCCTTCCTCGCATCAGTCCTGAAATAACCTGTCATCCCAGGCCTATTGTCATCCCCGGCTTGACCTTTCCTGTCATCCCCGGCTTGACCGGGGATCTCATACCAATAAATCAAAATCCACAGATGTTGCTCGCTACGCAGAAGCATAGGTATATGCTTCGCTCGCCCACATCTGTGGATTTTGTTTTGTCTGAAGGGTCTCTGTGACAATGATCATTGGAAAATTGTCACAGGTGTCTTTCGTAGAGAGGGCAATTGAGGTATCCGTCAATGATATATTCTCCGAATGAGCAGGTGAATTTTACCTTGTCAAAATGTATGATGGCTTGGTCTGCACTTTTGTCTGCGAGCGAAATAGTTCCCTCATACCCGTGTGTAGTTGCATTGCTGTCGCTTGAATAAAAGAAGGTGAACATGCATCTTGACGGGGTTATCGTATCGCCGGCATTCAGATTGTCTATGCAGTCAAAGTAAATGCTGAGCATGAATGCATCATAAACCATCTTGCCTCCGCTGAGTGCAGTGAGCCAAGACTTGCCTTCCATGGAACTTTCCCTGTAGACTGCCATCTCTTTGAATAATGTCACGGTTTTGTCATTGGAACCACCCTTGGTTATTGTGACCTTTGCAGTTACAGACATGTCGTTGTCGGGCGTATGGATTGTTCCGTCGTCCTTTCTGCATGATGTTGCGGCAAATGCGAATGTGTAGAGCGCAATCAGTATAAGCGTACGTTTCATAAGTAATGGAGTTTAAGTGTTTTACTTATATAACTTGCGATACGCAAATATACTGCTTTCAAAGATCAAAACGAATTCCTGCATTCAAGGAAAATGTCATCGGATTCTCAGTCCGGTAAGTGATCAGGTCGGTTTTGGTAAGGTAGTAGGAGAAGTCTGGCTGGAAATACAGATGAGTACGCCTGCCGATGTTGTACTGTATGCCTGCAAATGCCCCTGTTGACCATTGCAGGCTTATTTCTTCGCACTTAACCTGGCCAAGGGATGCGGCGATGCACTTTTCCGCCTTTATTCCCAATCCGGCATATATGTCGAACCCTTTCCATGACCATATCTGAGTATCAAATCGTACTGGAATGCCTATGAAATGCAGGTCCTGGGAAAGTTTCTCACTTTCAGTTTCGACTCTTGAATGCATGTAAGTGTATTCGATTCCACATTCCGCACCGAATCTGGAGTTGAGATCGACGCGAGCGGTAAGTCCTAAGGTTATCGGAAGGTCATGTAGGTAATGGTTTGCAGCATCATTTCCCACAACTTCAGCAGCATCTTCTGCCGCTTCTCCACTCTTGGATGTGTATTCGTCAAACCAAGGAATTGCATTGCTGGAATTTGATAAACAGCTAGGACGGTCGCTTGGGTCAACAGTGTTCATATATGTCACAGCTGCAATATATGGCGATGATTCCAGTGTAACCTTTTCATTCCTGCGACCGGATCCTGATCCCGCCCTGAGGCTGAACGACACCTTTGGACGCGAACGGCGTGTCTTTTCCGGAAGGATAGGGAAGTCGTCTCCCATGAATGTTTCATTCATGGAAGGACTATAGTCATGTTCATTTGGATCGATAGTGTCGCGTCCGTCAGAACCGGAATCTGAAATTCCTGGAGCATCACTATAGGTGTCAGGGATACTGTCCTGAATGTCGGATGGGGCGTCCGTAATGACCGTTGTCCTGTCAGCAAGGCCACGAGGGCTCTGAAGCGTATGAGGAATTATGACTGCCGGATGTTCTGAATCGACCTCTGAAATGTACGGTTCGACATAGTCTTGGCTCTGACGAGGATGCAGCCAAAGCAACAGTGATGTTACCGGGATGAGGATTGCCAGGGTCAATGTGATGCTGCGATTGATTTCTGCCCTACGCATCTTTCTGAGGATAAGCGTCCATCCCTCCGGTGACGAATCATCGTCAAGATAGCGCCAGTACTGCCTTATTGCTTCAGCGAGGATTGCCCTGGCCCTGTACAGGCTGGCGGATGAACTCTTTTCCTTGATGCCGAGAAGTTCGCCGATCTCGCGATGGGAAAGACCGTCGATGCAGTACAGTCTGAATACGGTACGATAACCCTCCGGAAGGGACTCTATCATCTCGTTCAGCACTTCTGAAGGTACGGATGCCGTTTCATTATAGGCAGGTTCCTCCGGAATGTCTTCTCCAAGGTTGTCCACATCCACCAACTGACTTGCGAGTCTCCTGCGACGTTTGGCCGTATCGAAAGCAAGGTTGATTGAAACACGAGACATCCATGAGTACAGCGAACCGGGACGTGTCCATTTGAAGTTGCCGATGACCTTGAATATCTTGATGAATGCATCCTGCATCAGATCCTCGGCGTCTGCAGGATTCTCGGCATAGCGACGGCACAAAGCAAGAATCCGGGAACGATATTCTTCATAAAGTTCCCGTTGTGCCGCCTTGTCTTTCCGTGCGCATCGTAATGCCAGTTCCTGCTCTTCCATTTACTTTATAACTGCCATGTAAAGGAAATACTGCGCGGTTTCAAGAAATTTTTGCCTTTATTTCTTATTTCGAGGGTCAGGGAATTCATCTGGTGTAAAGCTATCTCTTGGAATACCGGAATCCACGTAGGTATATGTCCGTGCCCACGGATATTTACGCGATATCATGGCACCAAAGATTCCAAGACCGCCATTTATGTTCGAATAGATATTGTCTCGCAGATAGATGTCTGACATGGAAGTTGACTGCTTTATGTCAATATATTTATACGCATCCTGCAGATACCTGTCATAATCCTTTGACGGAGCTATGCAAAGAATATATCCCTTGTCATCAGTGTCTTCTGCAAATCCCCAATCTCCTACGCCTTTCTCACAATAGTCGCCACTGAACTTTCCAGATAGATAAAAGACCTGGGCCCTGTTTTCAGGTAGCCTGATATATGATTTATACATCGGCATGCCTGCAAGAGACGGATAAAGCTCCAACAGATGTGCATCATAGAATGATTCCTCATATTTCTTTTGAGGATCACTTGTATTATACTTATACGGGTTTGGAATATTCAATTGTGGCGGCTGGTATTCATAGCCGATATAATTCATCATTGTAGTCTCTGCATTCGTGCAAATAAGACCTGCTGATTCATGACGCTTACTTTCTGCATTATAGTCTATGGCAAATAACCATGAAGGCAGTGAATTGGAAAACTGGACATAGAAGGTTTCATGCGATGGGAAAGGTTCGTCATCTGGCCATGTCCTATCTGGCTGAGGATGCCACGGCTCAATTAGACTAGGAGTCCCAGGAGCCCATCCGGACCAAGGCTCAATATAACATTCGAAATGGGTATATTCCATAGATTTTAGAGGTGCATGTTCCTGCGGCATCTCCTGCTCGGCATAAATAAGGTCATATCCGGGAACCTGCACCTCAAGACGGTACATAAGTCCTGGCACCGCAGCGTATTCCAATGTCCATTCGCCGCTTTCCTGCCTTGTGAATTCGCCTACTAGCACATCCGCTTCATACAGCACGGCCTTCGCCTCTGTCAATGAAGGAGCTTCGGAAAGTGACGCACCTTTCGTGAAAGAGATATTCAATATCTGTATGGGATCATCACTTAAAATACATTCTACAACCACCTGAGGTGTCTCTTTCGCATCAAGAATTACATCCTTGACGCATGAGTTCAGGCATGCGAGCGATATGATCGCTAATATGATTATATGTAATATGGTTTTCATATCAGAAGCTTATCCTGTAGCTGAAATTTGGCAGTATCGGCAGGAGGGCGATCATCTTCCATCCTTCGGTTGCAGCGTCGAAGTAGAGCATGAACGGGTTGAAGTGGTTGGTTGCGTTGCAGACTCCGACGTTCACGTCGTGCTTCACCTTTCCGGTCTCGAACGAGAACATGTAGCCGAGGTCGAGGCGGAAGACGGTCGGCATGTGGTAGTTGTTCACGCCTGAGAAATAGTCCGCTGTCCATTCTGCGCCCGGTACATGCATCGGGTACGTCTCCGCCGCACCGTTTTCCCAATGTCCGCTCTGAAGGGTCACAGCAGCGCTGAATCCCTTCCACTGTGCAACGGCGTTCAGCACATGCCTGCGGTCGAATCTTGCATGGAACTCTCCGCCATCGTTGATGTTCGGGAATCCGAACCTGTTGGTCTTCGACCAGGTATATGAGACTCTTGCATAAAGGTCCTTGCCAACGTATTCATGCAGGAACTCAGCTCCGTACGAGGTACCCTGTCCCATGTCTACATCGCTCTCCCATGAAGCCATACCTCCGCTGAAGAGGCTCTGGGCATATTTGTAGTACACCAGATCGTTCAT
>JAFZFH010000133.1 GCA_017555965.1 Bacteroidales bacterium | reverse complement strand
TGCGTGCCTTAAACGGAAAACCAGTATGGGACGAGAATAAAGGCTGGGGCATCGTCAATGGCATTCAGGACTATGTCATCTTCATGGACGGCTCTAAAATCGTTCTGGCAGAAGCCATGAACTTACGAGCTATGGCGCCGGCATATTCCATGGGCTACTCCCCTGCTGGTAAACCCATTTCCCATGAGGATCTTGGTAAATACAAGTCCATCTGGGTAAAGCCAATCACACCAGACTCATTTTTACAGGACGAGCTGACCGGTTGGTACGATGTCCATGATTTTTACGTTCAAAATCAGTATGGTACGCGTTTCCTGTTTGATACTTATGGAACCAGATGGCTGGCTTTTACAATGGAATTCTGATAATGCATAAAGACTCCGGAGCAAACACTCTGGAGTCTAAATTATTTATCGGCCAACAAATAGCAAATGGTTACTCATACCAAGAAATTCGGGTTTCTCACAGATATAGAAATGGTACCGCAGATATTGCTGGTAAGAGGCTTCATCTAGACTGTTGACAAGATCTTGAAGCAGTTCGCTGGCACCATCAGATGCAACCTCGTGGCAAATCTGTATTCCGGCTTTGCCAAGAAGCTCTCTGCAATGATCCGGCGTATGGAACACAAACGGGAAATCATCCAGACGGAAGGTTTCTTTGTTGTAGTCACCGTTCATCAAGTAGTCTTCCTGACACTGTTGCATCGTAAGGATCACCATATCATTGGAGATAAATGCAAAGAATATCTTTCCGTTCGGTTTGCATACCCGCTTTGCTTCCTCGATGCACCTCAGTTTGTCCGCTTCCTCATGCAGATGATACAACGGGCCAAACAGGAGTACAACATCAAAGGAGTCGCTGTCATACCGACTCAGATCCAGAGCGTTGCCCTGAACCAAGTCGATGGGATCATCGTCCGTCATCTTCGCCCGGAAGGCCGCAATGTTTGCATCCGCAAGTTCCAGAGCAGACACCTGGTATCCTTTTCGAGCAAAGTAAAGGCTATATTCTCCAGCACCCGCACCTACATCAAGAATCTTTGTGCCAGGTATCAAATATTTCTCGATATACCGTACCGTTGTCAGGAATTCAACTCTGGCAGCCTGCGATTTGTTAAGTCGACTGTCTTCGTTGACCCGCCGATAAACCTCTTGCACCAGATCAGCATCATCCGAGAATACGATCCCTTCCGCAAAGTGCCTGGGCTTTTTCCATTCACTGCGCAGAATTGCGTACTGTGCTGCATCACAGACACCCTGATTGTTGCGGTCACAGGCCCGATGTGTGCCTTCGTACTTCATACCGCACTTTCTCATAACGCCACCGGAATGAGGGTTATTGGGGTCATGTCTTGCTGCCACACGGTTCATCCCAACTTCTATGAAGAGATACTCGATAACAGCATTCAATGCCTCTGTCATAATACCCTTATGCCACCAGTGACTGCCAATGCAATAACCGATTTCAGCTTCTTCCACTCGGTCGTTCTGGCGAACAACGCTGATAGAGCCGATCGGTTCTCCAAGCTCTTTTAGCACGATCATCCATTGATAGTAATTAGGTTTCTCATATTCACTTGCCCACAGATCCAGAATTTGATGGGCGGTTTCAACCTTTTCGTATGTAGGCCAAGTAAGATATTTGGTAACTTCCGAATCAGATGCCCAGTTTCGGAACATAGGCTCTGCGTCATCCCGGACGGCTCTTCTCAGAATGAGTCTGGAGGTTTCTATAGTTTGGGTTCCTTTATGGGTCAACATCGGGATTCGCTCCTTTCAGGATGATACAGGATATACTCCATGGAGTTCTCCACGGTATCATATCTCGTTTCAAATTTTGTAGTCTTGATATACTGGAAGCCACACTTTTCAACGACACGCCTGGACTGTACATTACGATCAAAATGACCGACAATAATGAAGTCGAGCTTCTCCTCACTGAAAAGCCAGTTGATCACCGCCTTTACAGCTTCCGGCATCAATCCCTGGCCCCAGTAAGGCTTGGACAACACATAGCCGATTTCACGGCCCAGCAATGCATCAAGCTCCGGGTAGTTCTCTTCGCTGTACTCTTCAATACCGAGGGAACCAATAACCTTCCCCTTGTGCTCCAGGGCAAACGTCTTTTTGTGTTTGATGAAGCTGCCCAGGATCATTCTGGATTCCTCTACATTGCGGTGAGGATTCCAGCCTGCCATCTGACCGACGCCGTCCACACTTGCATACTCGTAGAAATCGTTCAAATCCGATTCTCTCCAGGGTCGCAAGGTAAGACGATCCGTAGTCAGCACCACACCCG
>JAFZFH010000026.1 GCA_017555965.1 Bacteroidales bacterium | reverse complement strand
GCTGATAATTCACCTGGCGGTCATTGTCCGGTGCCGGTGAACCTGGTGCTGGATGAATTTAATAACATCGGTCGTATCGGCGGTGCTTCCGACGGATCTGATTTTGCCAGATCCTTAAGTGTCATCCGATCCCGGGATATCAGAGTCATGATTGCTGTCCAGAGTTTGGGTCAGCTGCAGAATCGTTATCCCAATAATCTATGGGCCGAAATCATCGGCAACTGCGATATCCAACTGATGCTGGGATGTACAGATGATGTAACTGCAGCTTATTTCTCAGGCCGCAGTGGTGATATGAGTATACAGGTAGAATCCACGATGACCACAAAACAGACGGTGGCGGTTGCCCAGGTGATTCCTCAATACCGGGAGACCCAGGGTCACGGCAGAAGAAAGCTTCTGACACCTGACGAAGTTCTTCGGCTTCCGAACCGGGAGATGCTGGTTGTCATCCGTGGCCAGAACATCCTGAAACTCAACAAGTTTGATTTCACACGACACCCGATGTCCAGGGAACTTGTATCTGTAAACATTCTGAATT
Organism: Bacteroidales bacterium; assembly: GCA_017555965.1. Taxonomy (GTDB): domain Bacteria; phylum Bacteroidota; class Bacteroidia; order Bacteroidales; family UBA932; genus Cryptobacteroides. The sequence continues at coordinate 1,648 of JAFZFH010000026.1, read as the reverse complement.
ATTCACCTGGCAGGGCTTATACGATTCCTGCCACCCCTTATACTGCTGATGAGGTCAAGATCGACATCAATATTGATAACCAGGATGACGATTACGATCCATTAGATAATTTCTAATCTTAAAGGAGGAAAACACTATGATAGAAAACTTAGAACCCAATGTGGCGGGTGCTCCTCCGGATGATACTCCGGCAGCCGTCCATATGGATCCGATCCCCGAAGCAGATGCTACTGTCCAGGCTGAACCGGAAGTGAAGCGTAAGCGAGGCCGTCCCCCTAAAAATGCTGCTACGGAAAATGAGTCTGGGACCCAAATTCGTGAAACGGAAACTGCACAGCCCAATTATGTGATGTCCGGTGATCAGCGAGTATTGGCCATTGACGGCAAGCGTACGGTGGAAACCGAAGCAGACAAGGCAAAGAACGATCTGCTTGATCTGATGGAATCCCTGCGCAGCAAACGAATCCTGACCGGTATGATCCAGGGTGTTGAAGGAAATCCGGATGCGGAACCCCGGGCAGTTGTGTATCGCGGTGAGTTCAAGATTTTGATCCCTGCGAGTTTGTGTATTGAACGCCCTGCGGATTTCCGTGGTATGAAACCCAACGATGTTCTGAAGTACCAAATCACGAAGCGCCTTGGTGCTGAAATCGAGTACATCGTAAAGGGCATCGATCCTGACAGCGGTGTGGTTGTCGCAAGCCGAATGGATGCGATGGCAGTTCGCAGGAAACAGTACTATTTCGGAAAAGATCGGGATGGAAACAATCTGATTTATGAAGGTTGCATTGCAGAAGCTCGTATCATATGTGTGATCCGGACCGGTGCTTTCATCGAATTGTTCGGACAGGAATGCTTTGTTCCGATCCAGGAACTGGGATACCAGCGTATGTTGGATGCAATGCGGCACTTTGCTCCAGGTCAGAGAATCCTGGTTAAGGTGATTCGTCTGGATAGAACGGATCCCGATCATATCAAGATTGAACTTTCTCCAAAGCAGGTAAATACCAATCCCTATGAGAAGGTCATGCAGAAGCACGCTGTCGGAAACCATTATGTTGGTACAGTTTCTGTTATCCATCTGGGCGGTATTTGGGTGTCGCTGGATAGCGGATTGGATTGTCTCTGCAATTTCCCAATTCAGGGAAGGCCTTTGCCCGGAGCACGAGTTACAGTGAAGCTGATGCACATCAATGAAGAAACAGGGAAACTCTTCGGCGAGATTGTATACAGTTCCAATGTGCTTTGATGGAGAAAGAAGGCGAGCATCATGCTCCATGCAGAGCTTTCGCGGAGTGAAATTGAACACCGCAGAATGCTGACTGAAAAGACGCGTAATATAGTCATCCGTGCGTTGGGCATCCGAGAAGCTGACAACGATTGTATTTTTACAACGTATCGTGAGTTCTTTCTTCAAATCAGCTTTTCGGAAGTTCATCCTCTAATGGTATTTTGCCTGGCAAGACCTCTTGAGAACTATGATATGACCTCCATTGATGCTTGTAACGATATGAATATGAATAGTGTTCTGGGTAGTCATGTTATCAACGAAGAAGCAAGTGTCTATCACTATCGAGCCACACATTGGTTGGAGTGTGAATTGACCAAAGAACGTTTTTTCGAAATTCTCAACAGATGTACGGATGAG
>JAFZFH010000132.1 GCA_017555965.1 Bacteroidales bacterium | reverse complement strand
CACGATTTCCAGATTCTCCCGGTAGTAGTGATAGATGTTTTCGATTCTGCTGTAAACCTGCTCGTCGAAATAGAATTCAGCATCAGAAGCAGCCCTCACGTCGACCAGAGACTCCACATAACTTCGCAGATCCGTGTAGAAAAGATGGGTTACATCGTAGCAGACGAAGAATTCGTCCTCGTACACTTTGTAGGGTTCCAACTCCCCAAAGCTGACGATCCGACCATGGATAAAGGCACAGTCATCATCACTTTCAATGGCAGATACTTCATATGTTGAGAAGAAGAGCAGGGGAACCGACCAAAAGCCATCTTCTGTGTCTTTCTCTGTTGGAGCCAAGGCTTCCAGAATCTGGACATATTCGGTTTCGGTGGCACCAACAAACTTGCCAAATGCGTCATGGATGCTTTGTGTCTGTCCGGCAAGAGTATACTGTTTTTCGATAGGCCACGTTTCGTCGAATATGATTCCATCGGGAACAACTTTTACCATCAAACCTGGGTTAACAGAGTGTACGATTTTCTTTTCGCTCCGCAAAAGTAATTCATCAGCCTTCTGCAGGTATTCATAGTTCATGGGGTTGGCAGAGAATTGGCCGACATAGTCATCTTCAAAATAGAACCTGAGTTCATCCTCAACCTGTGCCATAATTGCAGGATCGAGAGTGTACAAAACACCTGCTTCGGCTTCCACTGGATCCAGCTCCTGAGTACCAAAGTAAATGCTGCATTTCCATTCCTGTCCGAATAAGAAATTATGGTTCGTCAGGACCAGATAATACCATTCAGAAACCATGGATTCTTCCAGCATTGTAATGTCATAGGCATCAGAGAGATCCACGGTCATTGTGCTGATAGAATGGGCGGAAATCTTAGTGCCCTCAAATTCAATGGAATCCGAAAGCTGATCCACTTCTTCGCCGGTAATCCACTTCACCAGTTTTAGGGACGACTGGAATTCCAGATTTTTGTGGGAGCTATTCTCTACCTCGATGGTGACAATGCCATTTCCCTCATAAGATGCACGAAGAGTCAGCGCATCACCTTCCAGAGGAGAAAACAGCGGATAGGTGAAAGCAACCAGCATAACACACAGAGCCAGCATAGCAGCCAACACCGCAGCTTTGCGAATCGGAGAATGGTATGTAGTGGATGTGTATCTGATTCTGGTGCCAGTCTTGTTTTCAAATATGGTTTTGATATTATTCAAATTGCGTTTTTGAAATTTGCTCATGCGAAACCTCCTTAATATGCTGTTACCGCATGCCGTAGTTTTTGCTTGGAGCGATAAAGGTAGTTATCGACCTGCTTAACGCTCAGGTCCAACGCTTTGGCAATTTCTCTAGGCTTCTGTTCATAGTAATACCGACGGATAAGAATATCGCGTTCCAGATCTGCCAACGCATTAACTGCTGCAATCAGTTCTTTACGGGTTTCTTCCTGCAGCAAAGCTTCCTGAACACCCATTCGTCCGGCCATCATTGCTCCATCCAAAGAAACTGTATTTCGTCTGGACAACTCACGATATCTGTCAATGGCGCGGCTACGGGTCACCATGCACAACCAGCTTTTCAGGCTTCCGCGTTGCGGATCGAATTTATCTGGGTGTTCCCAAAGGTCAATGAAGACATCTGCAATGCATTCTTCTACATCTTGCTCATTGCCAACATTTTTTAGAACAGCACTTGCGATAGGCCATAAAAGTCTGGAATACTTTGTGATTACATAGTTAATTACGCCATCATCTTTGCTCATAATGCCAGAGTGGATTGCTTTTTCGTTCAAATCGCTCCCTCCTTTCGGGTGAATATTGATCGATCACCTATAGTACGGAAAAAACTGCAAAAACACTTTTTATTATACTTACAACGAAAAGATACATCAATAACTATTCCAGTGATATCCCAATTGACTTCTTACCACACATAAACTAAAATTTTTAAGAATCAGAAATAAAAAAGTCCTCTTCAAACGTCTAATGGGTACAAGGAGGTGAAGTGGCAGTGACTAATGAAGAATTTGCAAAACGAGTTGAGTCCGTCCGCACTAAGCTCTACAAGACCGCGCTGACTTACTTAGGAAGCGAAACTCTAGCGATGGATGCCGTGGATGAGGCCGTCTATAAGGCTCTGTGCGGCAAGTGGAAGCTCCGGCAGGCGGAATTCTTTGATACCTGGATCACCCGAATCCTGATCAATGAATGCCATAATGAGCTGCGCCGGCAAAAGCGGTTCCATCCGCTGGATGAGCTGCCCGAAACGGCTGCAAAGGAGTTCGACTCTCTGCCCCTGAAAGAAGCGCTGCGGCGCCTGCCCAAGGATCTGAAGGATGTCATCATCCTGCGTTTCTTTGGCGGCTATACCGTGGCCGAAACTGCCCAGACGTTACACATACCCGCAGGAACTGTTGCCACCCGTCAGAGAAAGGCGCTTCAGTTGCTCCGGCTGGAACTTGAAGAGGAGGTGTCTTCATGAATCGAAAAAATGAGTTTGAGGCTATGATCGAGGAACTGAACCAGCCTGCTCCCGGGCTGGAGACCACTGTGGATCGTGCCTACAAAAGAAAAAGAAAGAGAACTGCCCAGTTGATCGTCCGCCCGTTGGCAGGTCTCGCTGCCTGCTTTGCGGTATTCGTCCTGCTGGTCAACTTCTGCGCGCCGGTTGCCTATGCCTGCTCTTTGGTACCCGGTCTGCGTGAACTGGCAGCAGCCGTGACTTTCTCCAGATCCCTGACCGATGCCGTAGAAAATGAGTATGTGCAGCCCATGGATTTGTCCCAGACTCAAAATGACATTACGGCAGAAGTCGCTTATCTCATCGTCGATCAGAAGCAGGTCAATGTCTTCTATCGGCTGGATTCTGATAAGTATGAAAAGCTCTATGCTGATCCGGATGTTCGTTCTGCTGATGGCAATCGTCCTGAATCCTGCAGTTATCACAGCACCGGTTTTGATGCCGAGAACGGTGAGCTCAGATGCCTGAGCATCGATTTCGTTGATAACGACGTGCCCGATAAATTGAGAATCGCGCTCCGTGTTAATCCTAACATGGTTGTAGAAGAGGTAGCTCCTGAGCATTCCGTAGATGATCTCTATTCTGATGACATTTACGAAGAGCCTTCTTTTTTGGCTGAGCTTGAATTCCTTCTGGAGTTTGACCCCAAATTCACTGCTGCAGGTAAGATTTTCCCCGTCAACCAGACAGTTATCCTGGAAGGCCAGGCCATTACCATCACCGATATTGAAGTATATCCCACTCATATGCGTGTTGATATTGAAGAGTCTCCTGACAACACCGCCTGGATGAAGGGTCTGGAGTTCTACATTGAAACCGATTGGGGTATGAAGTTTGATGCAGCATCCAGCGGCATTATCTCCACGGGATCCGCAGATTCTCCCTCTATGGTATCTTACCGGGCAGACAGCTCGTACTTCTATGAAGCAGACCACCTGAAGCTGGTTATTACCGGTGCCCAGT
>JAFZFH010000131.1 GCA_017555965.1 Bacteroidales bacterium | reverse complement strand
TTTTAGGCTGTACCGATGTAGTTCAGGAGGGTAACATAAGGAAAACCATGGCCGCCCGTGGCCGTTGTGAACGGGAGGGGCCCACGAAGTGGGAGGGATTTAGTTTTCCGTTGTTATCCTCCTGAACTTCTCCTCACCCCCAAAAAAAACAGAAGCTGACCTTTTGGGTCAGCCTCTTGTTTTTTTTGTTCATATTTTACTGTCCCAGATTCTTTACAAACTCGGACGGAGTTATGTCGAACTGCTTCATGAAGCATGTCGCGAAGTACGATGGGGAAGAGAATCCCGTCATGAACGCCACTTCGTTGATCTTGTACTTCTGTGAGGAAAGAAGTTCTGCAGCCTGCTTGAGTCGGCATACTCGTATATATTCGTTGATGCTCAGACCTGTATTCGCCTTGAGTTTTCGGTAGAGCGATGATTTGCTGGTACCGATCTGAGTGGTCAGACTTTCGATATTGAGGTCAGGCTCAGATATGTGCTTCATTATGAATTCATGTACCTTGTCCATGTACTCCTGATCTACCTTGTTGGTAGTCACGCTGTTATAGTGGGTGAGCGGTTTGCTGATGAACTGCTGGTACGATATTTCCTTGTTTCTGAACAGGTTCTTGATGTTGGACATCAGAAGCTCGATAGGGAATGGCTTCTCGATGTATCCGTCAGCTCCCGATTTAAGTGTTTCAATACGGGTCTCCACACCTACTGCTGCCGTGAGAAGGATGACAGGCACATGGCTCAGGTCTGAGTCACTCTTTATAGCGTTGCAGAGTTCGCATCCGTCCATTACCGGCATCATGATGTCGCTTATGACAAGGTCGATCTTTTCCTGTCTGAGGATGTCCAGTGCATCAGCTCCGTTTGCTGCTGTAAGTACGTTATAGGTAGATGCGATCTCCTTTGCAAGATATGTCCTCAATTCAGCCGAGTCTTCAACGATGAGAACGCTGTGTCTTGAACTGTCAAATTCCGGAAGTTCTGTCTCTGCTTCAACTGCCGGATGATCGATTGTGATCTGGTCTTCCTGGCTTACAGGGAGTTCAAGTACGAATGAGTTAAGCTCATCAACCTTCTCGTCAAGGTACAGACGTCCGTTGTGCATGTTTGCAAGTGTGCGCGCATATGGAAGTCCCAGTCCGGTACCATGAACACCCTTTTCTGCTCCTTCCCTCTGGAAGAAAAGCTTGAAGATGTTCTCTCTGTCCTGTCCCGTGATGATCTCACCGTTGCTTTCAACCCTGATTATTACAGACTGCTGATCCGCGCAGGTTTCAATCTTCGTATTTATCTGTCCGTTTCCGTATTTGATGGCATTTGAGAGCAGGTTGCTGATGATCGAGAGTACCGAGTCCTTTGCACACATTATATATATAGGCGTGTCCGGAATCTCGCTGCTCATTGTGATATGCTGCTCAGCAGCCATCTGCTCGAAGAGCTTCTGGGCCTTTCTTACGATGCTGCAGATGTCCTCCTTTACGAATGAAATGCTGATTTCGTTGTTCTCGAGCTTCCTCATGTCAAGGAGCTGATTCGTCAGGTTCAGCAGACGGTCGGTATTCGCCTGGATCGTACGAAGGTTGTTCTCGTTGGATGAGTTGTATGCTCCGGATGAGATGATCTTGTCGATAGGCATCTTGATCAGGGTGAGTGGCGTTCTGATCTCATGTGTGATGTTAGTGAAGAAATTGATCTTTGCGTTATAGATCTCCTTCTCCTTGTTGCTGATCATCTTTGCAATCTGGCGTGCCTTGTCCCTCTTGCGTTTCATCTCGATGAGCATTACAGCTCCTGCAATCAGACCAAGGCAGAGCAGTACATAGATAGCGACTGCCAGATTGCTCAGGAGCGGATGAGGCTTGATGTTGATGTTCAGTATACGGCTGCACTCAGGTACGTCTTCCATGCCGATCAGACTCACCTTGAAGCGATATTTTCCGGCACGAAGTCCGGTAAATGTCACATTGTTGTCATATGTCGTTCCTGCGAATCCTTTATCCTTTCCTCTTGACATCCTGTATGAATATAAAGGGGTGCGGGATGTGTATTCCGGAGAAACAAAGCAGATTCGGATAGATGATGCATTCTTGTGCTTCACTTCCACATTTGCTGTGACCATAGCCGACTTGCCTTCCTCGCAAAGAGAGAATGAATGACCGGAGTCACTTGCCATGATGTCAGTTATCACCAGCTTTTCCTGCATTCTGCTGTTCTTCAACTTTGACGGGACGATAGAAACCATTCCGTCTGTGTTTCCGAAATAGAATACACCGTTGCTGGTCGTGCAGACTGCACCATAGGAGAACTGATGTCCTGTAGGCTCCTGACTGCCGTTTATCAGTTCGGTAATCTGGAGGTTTTCAGAAAGGCTTACGATGCCGTTTGTGGTGGATATCCATATCATGCCGTCCTGATCTTCGGTTACTGCACAGGTCACGTTCGAAGGCAGACCGTCGTCAGTGGTAAGATAATGGAAGTTCATGGACTCCAGATTGTAGTCCGGGTCCGTATAGCATACGCCGCCGCCTTCGGTAGTTATCCAGATGCGGTGTCTGCTGTCTTCGAAGCATGATGTGATGAATCTCGACGGAAGCGAGCCCCCATTGTCTGAAATGGATGTGTGGAAAAGAAGATTTCCTTCTTCATCTATACATTTGATGCCGTTTCCATAAGTGCCGACCCAGATTCTTCCCTTGCTGTCCTGGTAAAGGCTGTGGACGAAATCACGTCTGACATTTTCAAGCCTGTTGAAGGAGTCGCTGTTCTTGTCGTACAGATACAGTCCGCGGGCGGTACCTGCGAAGATCTGACCCTTCTGCGACTTCAGGCCCAGTGTGACCGAGTTGAGTGGCAGGTTATAATGCTTTACGACAATTTCCTTATTGAGGTCGAATAACCACAAGCCCCTGCCATATGAACATACCCACATCTTTTCTCCGTCTATGACAAGGCCCTGCAGGTTCAGATCGTCAGCAAGCTTGTAGTTCTTCATTTCCTGACTGACCGGATTGAACCTGTTCAGCCATCCGTCTTCAGTACAGAACCAGATGTATCCCCTGTGATCCTGGCAGATGGAACGTACGATCTTTCCCTTTATGGAGTTCTTTGTCGGATTGGTGAAGTAAAGGGCCATCTCATCGCCTCTGTCCTTCCATATATTTATACCGGTATAGTATGTTCCGACCCAAATGTTGCCGTTCCTGTCCTTGCCCAGACTTGTAATATAGTCTGCTGAGATGGATTCCGGAGTAGAAGCGTCGTGGATGGCCTGGCCCTTATAGTCAGATCCGGCTCTCCTTATATATATACCCTGCTGGGTTCCGATCCAACATTCTCCCTTGACCCTCTCGATGATGTTCATGATGCCGTTGCCTCTGTCTGCCTTGTAGAGGATTTCTCCTTCCAGGGTCACGCAGTCCAGATACATCACTTCGCTTCTTGACGTTGCGACCAGAAGTTTTCCGTCTTCGGCGGCAGTTATCCTTAATATGCGGCGGCTGCATGTGCGATGAACGAATGTGTCCGTACGTGAATCATAGGTCTGAAGACGTCCGTCCGCCATTGCAAGCCATACGGTTCCGTAGCTGTCCACTGTCATGGATGAGGGCGGGAAGCCTTCGAATGGATAAGTCTTTTTCTCCAATGTGGATGAGTCGTATCGGTACAGGGAGTCTGCAATCAGCCAGACCTTGCCTTTGGTGTCTGTCTGTATCGTGAAGCATGATGTCTCTTCTCCGATTCCCAACGAGGTTGTCTTACCTGACATCGGATCATAAATGTGTACTCCGTTGGAGGTCGAGTACCATATTCTGCCATCTGAGTCCTCATTTATTGCATAAATGTTTCCGCTGATGCCGTCTTCTCTTGCAATTTCTCTCATATTTCGGAAATTATTTCCGTCATATCTGCAGAGACCGTCACGTGTTCCTATCCACATGAATCCGTTACTGTCCTGCATCGTGCAGTAGATCGTATTGCTGGAAAGACCATCGGATGTGGTCATATGGTCAAAGTAATAGTATCTTTCTGCTCTGATATTGATAGCGGATACGCAGAAAAGAACCAATATTAAAAGGGGAATTCGTTTCATCATGTTCTGTTTTGAACTGCAAGTTAATAATTTTATATATCATTTTTGGGCCATGCCGATGTGAAATTCGTATCCCTAATCATTAATTCTGCTATTTTAGATGCCGAAAAGTGTTTTTTTTTGTAAAAAATTAATACCTTTGGCGAAGTTTTGAATGAAAATTACAAAACCCTTTTATTTAACACTAACTACTACTTCTATGTTTAAAAATTTAATCGCTAAGGTTGTAGCGGTATCAATGGTACTTGCTACATGCATGCTGGCGGGAAGTTTTAATCTTTCCGCACAGAACAAGCCAATCAGCGGTACTGTCACTGACGCTTCAGGTGTTCCTGTAATCGGAGCAGCTGTATTCGTAGTCGGCAATACCAGCACAGGCGTAATGACAGATGTGGATGGTAAGTACAATCTTTCTGTCCCTTCTAATGCATCGATTGCAGTTTCTTGCATCGGTTACGCAACACAAACAATCCAGATCGGCGCTGAGTCGGTTTACAACGTAGTACTTACCGAAGATACACAGCTCCTCGAGGAGACTGTCGTTATCGGTTATGGTGTTCAGAAGAAGTCAGACCTTACAGGTTCTGTGGCTTCAGTAAACGCTGAGTCTCTTAAGAATCAGTCAGTTACTGACGCTGCTGCTGCACTTCAGGGTAGAGCATCCGGTGTACACATTATCAATACCGGTGGTCCTGGTCAGGGCGCACAGATCCGTGTACGTGGTTACTCTTCTAACTCAGGTAGCATTGGACCTCTCCTCATCGTGGACGGTCTCCAGGTGGATAACATCCAGTACCTCGACCCTTCAATGATCGCTTCAATGGAGGTTCTTAAGGACGCCGCTTCTGCAGCTATCTACGGTGCTCAGGCAGGTAACGGTGTCGTTCTCATCACAACTAAGACTGGTGCAGCTGAGAAGGGTCGCGCTTCTGTGACTTACTCAGGTAAGGCTACTCTCCAGATGTACAACGCTCGTCCTACAATGGGTCGTGAGGACTTCCTCAAGTACATGAGAATGGAGTACGGCGACGCTTATGTTGATGGTAAGCTCAATGACTTTGATTACTCTCACAAGTATTATGAGGGTGGCGTTATCGACCAGAACTGGATCGACGCTTACATCGAGCCTTCATGGAGCCAGCAGCACTCACTTACTTTCTCTGGTGGTAACAACCGCGGTAGCTTCTTCGCATCACTCAACTGGCTCGACCAGGACGGTGTTGTAGCAGGTGACAAGGACGTTTACAAGAGACTTTCTGCTCAGCTCAACGCTGACTACAAGTTCTTTGACTGGATGCAGGTAAGCAGCAACCTCTCAATCGAGAAGTGGGGAACTCAGAGCGTTTCACAGCGTGGTTACGGTTCATCATTCGACTCAATGATCACTATGGACCCTCTTACTCCTATCTACTGGACAACTCCTGAGGAAATGTCACAGGACGTTAAGGCTCAGTACGACAGAGTAATGGCAGGTGGTGAGGGCCGTCCTTACCGTTTCCTCGGTGACGAGAACGGTTGGTTCGCTAACACCAAGTACTCAGATGCAGAGGGTTCACCTTTCGCAAAGCGTGACGCTTCACAGTCAAGCAACGAAGGTATCACAATGCGCGGTACACTCACAGGTAACATCACTCCATTCAAGGGCTTCACTTTCACTTCACGTTTCGGTTATAGAGTAAACCAGAGCACTAGCCACAGCTACACTGCTCCTTACTATATCGGACCACGTGGTTCTACTGACAACTACTCGATCTCTGCTTCTGCAAGCACAGGTTACTACTATCAGTGGGAGAACTTCGCAAACTACAACGTAACAATCGCGAAGAAGCACAACATCTCTGCAATGGCCGGTATGTCATACCGTCAGACTAACTCAGACAGCGTGAACGCATCTGCTTCAGGTCCGGACATCCTTTCTGCTTACGAGGACAACTTCTTGTATCTTAACTATGTAAACGACTTGACAGATACTAAGAAGAGCTTCGGTAACGCACCTAGCGTATCAGCATCTCTTGCATACTATGGTCGTTTGATCTACTCTTATGACAACCGTTACTCTATCCAGGCTAACTTCCGTGCTGACGCATTCGACTCATCTAAGCTTTCTAAGCAGAACCGTTGGGGTTACTTCCCATCAGTTTCAGCAGGTTGGACAATCAGCAACGAAAAGTTCATCAAGGATAACGTATCTCCAAGCGCTCTCTCATTCTTGAAGCTCCGCGCTTCTTGGGGTAGCAACGGTAACGTTAACGTCCTCAGCGGTTACAGGTACAACACTACTATTTCACTTGGTAGCGGTTGGTACCAGTATGGCGTAGACTATGCAGGTTCTGCACAGTACGGTTCAGCTCCTAACGGTATCGCTAACCCTAACCTTACTTGGGAGACTTCAGAGCAGATTGACCTCGGTATCGACGCTCGTTTCCTCAACAACCGTTTGAACTTTGCAGTTGACTACTACAACAAGCAGACTAAGGACCTCCTCTTCTCTGCAAACGTAGTTCCTGAGCTTGGTGTATCGAGCACAACTGTAAACGGTGGTTCAGTACTCAATACTGGTGTTGAGCTTGAGCTTGGTTGGAAAGACAACGTTGGTGACTTCTCTTACTCAATCAACGGTAACTTCTCATTCCTCCACAATGAGGTTCTCAGCTTCCCAGAGGGTTCATCATCTACTCGTCTTACTTCAACAGACGCATCTTCAACTAACTATCCTATCCAGACAGCGTTCGAGCCAGGTTATCCGGTATGGTATCTCCGTGGTTTCGTATACGAGGGTGTAGATGCAGAGGGCAAGCCAGTTATCGCTAACCTCAGCGGCGACGCAGCAGGTACAATCGATGATTCAGATATGACATACATCGGTAGCGGTATCCCTACTTACACTTATGGTTTGACAGTTAACCTCGGATATAAGGGATTTGACTTCGTACTCTATGGTGCAGGTCAGGGTGGTAACCACATCCTCCCAGTTCTCCACAGAACAGGTTTCACCAATACTCTCAGCTGGTACCTTGAGGCAGCAGAAAACGGAACTTATCCACATCCTTCAAAGACTGTAGGTAACTTCCAGTTCTGGTCATCAACAGCCAACCTCTTCAAGGGTGATTTCTTCAGAATCAAGCAGATGCAGCTCGGTTATACCGTTCCTGCTAAGATCACTAAGAAGGCAGCTATCAGCAACCTCCGTATCTTCGCATCACTTGATGACTTCTTTGTTATCACTAAGTATCCAGGTCTTGACCCTGAGACAGCTTCTACAAACTCAACTTCAGGTTCTGGCCTCGACTGGGGTTCATATCCTACAATGCAGAAGGTACTCTTTGGTGTTAACCTCACATTCTAATAACCGACTATTTATATGAAAAAGATATTATTACCACTTCTCGCATGTGCTCTCATTGGAGTTACATCATGTGAATCGATGCTCGACATCCCTCAGAAGGGTGTGGTAGCTTACGATACATACTATAAGAGTGATGATGATGCTCGTGCTGCCTTGACAAACATGTACTCTAAGTACATCAACAACGTTGCGGCAACTGAGGGTATCGACGTACCAGAGCAGGTAATGCTCAACTATGCTGCTGATGATATTCTTGCAGCAGGTGCTGACTATACTGACCACGCTCCTTTCCGTTATTTCGGTGAGTTCCGTTATGACAATGCCAACACAACTTTGAAGCAGGTATATCAGAGATATGTATATGCTGTTTATGCTGCTAACCTCGTTATCTCTAACTTTACAGACGAGAACAGATACAATGAGGCTCCAAAGTGGGAGAGCGACTTTACAAAACAGGCAGTTGCTGAGGCTCGTGTAATGCGTGCGTACCTCCACTTGATGCTTGCTCTCTCTTTCAACACTCCTCCTATTCTTGACCGAGTTCTTGATGCTGACGAAATGCCGGTATCTGCAGAAAGCCAGTCACAGGTTCTTGAGTTCGTAATCGCAGAGTGTGAGAAGGCTATCGCTTCAGGTAAGCTTCCTGAGCGTAACGGTACAGGTGACAAGGACGCTACTGCACGTATGTCTGTAGGTTTCGCACAGTTCGTAGCTGGTAAGGCTGCAATGTTCAACAACGATCCTGCAACTGCACGTAAGTATCTTGGTGACCTTATCAACTCAGGTGACTATGCTCTTATCGAAGGTGACGAGTATTGGACAAACTTCCACGTTTCAGGTGACGGTAACTCTGAGAAGATCTTTGAGCCTAACCTTATCGAGGAGCCTGCTTTCACAGCTGGTTGGGGTGCTATGATGATCGGCCGTTGGATGGTTGCTAACGTATTCTGCTGGAGAACTGACGCTCTCGGTTCATCACCACAGGTACACGTAGGTAACATGGGATGGAACGGTGGTGCTATCGAGCCTAACTTCGCTGAGAAGTTCCTTGCTCACGATGGTGATTCACCGCGTCGTCTCGCTTGCTTCCTTACAGCTGACGAGTGGCTCTATGAGATGGATTGGGCTTCAGATATCGACTCTGCTACAGGTCAGAATGTAAACATGTCTCTTGAGGACAAGAAGAAGGATCCTAAGCGTGGTATCTCTTCAGCAAACGGTCTCTTCAGCCACGGTCCTTACTTCGAGTGGAAGCACATGGTTTACATCAACCCTCCTGCAATCCTCACAAAGGGTAAGTCTTATCCGGCTGACAACATGGCTACAACCGGTCCTGCATCTAACCACAAGAACTTCAACGTAGCACGTTACGCAGAGGCTCTCCTCCTTTACGCAGAGGCTTGTATCGGTTCTGCTGATGCAGCTAAGGGTCTTGCAGCTCTTAACGAGGTTCAGGCACGTGTAGGTGTTGATCTTTCTACTGAGCTTACTTTGGCTGAGGTTATGGAAGAGAAGCAGTATGAGATGTGGTTCGAGAACTGCCGTTTCCACGACGTAGTTCGTTGGAGCAACGCTGGCAAGCTTGACATCGAGAAGACATTTGCTAACGCTCTTGCTGATGTTCCAGTACTTTATGACGCATTCTTCTGGGAAGAGGCTGTTATTGACGGTACTAAGAAGGCAGAGGATAATACTCCAGAGGCTGAGCATAGATTCTTCACTAGACCATCGAAGACTCCAGCTACCTTCAAGTTCGAGAAGGGTAAGCACGAGTATTTCCCATTCCCACTCGATGTTACTAACCTTAACCCTGGTCTTAAGAGCTACGGTGCTTGGGCTAACTAATCACATCGGATGATTTGACAACAGTCAATCTACAATATGGTGCATCCAAGGCAACTTGGATGCACTTTTTGTGTTTATACAGCGTTATATTCACGATTTGACCATATTTTGACCTAATTTGAACGACATTTTAATGTTTTTTCTAATAAACATGTTTAAATTTGTAGACTTGAATATTAATTTATAACATGAAGAAGATTCTAATAACCCTTTTGACTGTCCTTCTTCCTGTCTTTGCTTCTGCTCAGGCTCCTAAGGAAGGTACTCCATCAATCTTTAATGTTCCTGCAAAGGATTATCCATGTGTCGATGCTGAAGGTCGTGCGACTTTCAAGGTAGTTGCCCCGGAGGCAGAACTCGTGCAGGTAGATATCTGCAGCAAGAAATATCCGATGACCAAGGATGAGAATGGAGTATGGATGGTGACAACAGATCCTCTCGTTGTAGGTTTCCATTATTATTTCATCATCATTGACGGCGTTTCTGTAGCAGATCCTTCAAGTGATTCATTCTTCGGCTGCGGCGTAATGGCAAGTGGAATCGAGATTCCAGAGGCTCCTGAAGTAGCGGCTTACTATACATTCAACAAGAATATTCCTCACGGACAGGTACGTGAGTGCCAGTATTGGTCTGAGATCGAGCAGTCAATGCGTCGCTGCTTCGTATATACTCCAGCCGAGTATGAGAAGGGTGACAAGACTTATCCTGTTCTTTATCTCCAGCACGGTATGGGTGAGGATGAGAGAGGCTGGCATCAGCAGGGCTTCATGGCCAATATCCTCGACAATCAGATCGCTTCAGGAAAGTGCGAGCCGATGGTAGTTGTAATGGACTACGGTAACTGCGGCTATTCTTTCGGTGCGAAGGCAGGTGAGTCACGAGATGAGTTCGGCGCATCTTTCACACCAATCCTTCTTGAGGAGATCATCCCTTATATCGAGAGCACATTCAGAGTGAAGACAGACCGTGAGAGCAGAGCGATGGCAGGTCTCTCATGGGGCGGTCACCAGACATTCCAGACTGCTATCCCTAACTATGACAAGTTCGCATGGATCGGAGCATTCAGCGGTGCCATCTTCCTCGCTCCTAATGCAGATTTCAGCCAGCTTTATGGCGGTGCATTCGCAGATCCTGAAAAATTCAACAAGGACGTACATCTCCTTTTCCTCGGAATGGGTACAGAGGAGGGCTTCGGTGCTGACAGACTCAGCAAGTCTCTCAATGCTGTAGGTATCAATACAGTTTATTATTCTTCGCCTGGTACAGCGCACGAGTGGCTTACATGGCGTCGTTGTCTCAATGAATTCATATCATACTTATTCAAATAAAACCTATGAGAAAATCAGTTCTTTTTGCAGCGCTTGCAGTTGCTGCAGTACTATCTTCATGTGGCCGCGGACCGCTCGTTCCTGCTGAGAAGGGTGCGTTCGAGACTCGTGAATATAGAAATGTATTTGTCGAGGCAGGCTATTCTCCAAAGGAGGTAGATGCTAAGGTTAATGAGGTATTCGAGGAAGTGTTCTTCGGCCCTGACAAGGTTTACTTCGAGGTGGAAGACAGCCTTGCATATGTATCAGATATCAAGAACCAGGACGTTCGTACAGAGGGTATGTCATACGGTATGATGGTGGCTGTTCAGATGGACCGTCAGGATATCTTTGACAAGCTTTTCCGCTGGTGCAAGAAGTATATGCAGCATCAGGAAGGACCGCTCGAGGGCTACTTCGCATGGAGCTGCAAGCTCGACGGAACACGTAACTCACAGGGTCCTGCTTCTGACGGTGAACTTTACTATGTGACATCTCTCCTTTTCGCTTCAAACCGTTGGGGTAACGACGGAGCATTCGACTACAAGGCAGAGGCTCAGCACATTCTTAACTGTGCATTCTCTAAGGATGGCAGCGAGAGAGTAAAGAACTTCATCAACACAGAGCACAAGCTCATTACCTTTACACCTGACAACTGGGGTTACACTTACACTGACCCTTCTTACCATATCCCTGCATTCTACGAGGTATGGGCAAAGTGGGCAGATGACGGACGCGCAGATTTCTGGAACGAGTGCGCAGCCGCTGCACGTGAGTATCTCCACAAGTCATGTCACGAAGAGACTGGTCTCAATCCAGACCAGAACAACTATGACGGTTCTATCAGATATCTTTTCAACGGCCGTCACTTCGGTTCAGGAAACTTCCGCTATGACTCATGGAGAGTTCCTATGAACATCGCAATGGACTATTCATGGTCTTGCGCTGACAAGGAGTGGCAGAGAGAGTATGGTAAGAAGATCCAGAACTTCTTCTACAGCCAGGGTATCGATACTTTCGTTGACCAGTACTGTGTTGACGGTTCGATTCCAGAGGAGCAGGATATTCTTGCTGCCGGTGGTTGGACAAAGGTTCTCCGTCATTCAGTAGGTCTTGTTTCTACAGTTGCAGCAGCTTCGCTTCTTTGCGACCATGAGATCAGCTACGAGTTCATCGACGCTCTCTGGAACTCAAAGAACGAGCCTTATGAGGATGGCTATTTCGATGCATATTATGACGGTCTTCTCCGCCTCTTCGCTTTCATGCACTTGAGCGGTAAGTACCAGATTATTTTCCCTGCTGAATAAATCATACAAACCATATAATCAAAATTACACAATGAAACATTTATTTCGTACAATGATTCTTGTAGCGACAGTTGCTGCCGCTGCAACTTTCTCTGCTGATGCAGCAAAGAAGAAGGTGGATCTCGTTGAGAAGTATCCTGCTCTTGCTCCTTATTTCAGCACTCCTACTGAAGAGGCTATTCAGCCAGATGATCGCGGATTCATCCGTCGTTGGCTTCTCCTCGAGCCTATCAGCAAGCCAAACCGTGGCAACACAGTTTTTGTTGACAGCTATGTGAGAAAGCACCTTGACACAGGCTGGAACAAAGGTGAGTTCACAGTTCCTGTTGAGGGTCAGAAGGAAACAATGACAGTAGAAGTTCAGAAGCCTGTTGACATGTCACAGGGCCGCCAGATGTGGGGTGTTGAGCCTGAGACTGAGATGAAGAAGGTGAAGCTTTCTTGGCATGCACTTGACAGCAAGCTCTTCAACGTTAAGCTTTATCGTTATGCTGTAGGTACAGAGACTGGCCGTTACGGTCTTATCTGCCGTGCCGTAACTGTAATTGATGTTCCTGAGGACATGGAGAACGTACGTCTTGCAGTAGGTTCTAACTCAGCTTCAATGTGGTGGGTAGACGGTGAGGAGGCTCTTATCCTTTCAGGTGACCGCCGTATGGTTATGGATGACGGTGTTTCTAAGAGACTTACTCTCAAGAAGGGTCGTCACGTGATCACAGGTGCCGTAATCAATGGTCCTGGTATGTCAGATTTCTGCGTTCGTATCGTAGACGAGCAGGGAAATCCAGTAATGAACTATAACATCCTTAATAAATAGTAGAAGGCTATGAAGACATCAATGAAACTTTTCTCTTTGGCAGCTACTGCCCTTATTTCTGTTTCAGCTTTCGCACAGGAAGGTGAGCCATGGATTCATGACCCTTCTAACATCATGGAGTGTGATGGCAAGTACTATACATTCGGTACCGGTGGTGGCGGACTCATCTCTGAGGACGGATACAACTGGTTCAGCGGTGCTGTACGCCCAGGCGGTGGAGCTGCTCCGGATGCACTCAAGATCGGTGACCGTTACCTTATCGCTTACAGTGCTACAGGTGGTGGACTCGGTGGTGGACACGCTGGTCGCGTTCTTACAATGTGGAACAAGACTCTTGATCCTAACTCTCCAGATTTCGCTTATACTGAGCCTATCGAGGTAGCAGCTTCTCTTAACGATGAAGACTGCGACGCTATCGACGCCGGTCTCTTCCTTGATCCTACAACAGGTCGTCTCTGGTGCACATACGGTACTTACTTCGGCTTCATCCGCGTAGTTGAGCTCGATCCTAAGACCGGTGCTAAGGTTGGTGACGCTCAGGATCCTAATATCGCTATCGACTGCGAGGCAACCACTATCATCTACCGTAACGGCTGGTATTACCTCCTTGGTACACACGGTACTTGCTGCGACGGCGTTAACTCTACTTACAACATCGTTTGCGGTCGTTCACGCAACGTAACTGGTCCATACCTCGACAACATGGGTCGTGACATGGTTGCCGGTGGTGGTAAGATGGTTGTTGACGGTGAGGATCGTCAGTTCGGTGCTGGTCACTTCGGACTTTACAATGAGGACGAAGGCGTTCAGAAGTTCTCTTTCCACTGGGAGGCAGACCTCGACCGCAGCGCACGCAGCGTTCTCGCTATCCGTCCGCTCGTATGGGTTAACGATTGGCCAGTAGTTGGTCAGCAGTTCACAGCTGGTACTTATGAGGTTTCTTCAGTTCGTCGTGGCTATGCTCTCGAGCTTGCTGTTGACTTCGTACGTCAGAACATCGCTCGCGCAGGCGGTTTCGGTGGTTTCGGAAGATCTGCTGAGCCACAGCCAAACGTAGTTCATCCTAACCAGACTCTTGAGGAGGTTGTTGCAACATGGCCAGAGGGTGACGTTGCTGCACGCGTAGGTGACTGGATGAACCGTCCTCACCAGAGATGGACATTCACAGTTGTTCCTGAGGCTGGCGGATACGTTGGTGGTCAGTACTACAAGGTTCAGATCGAGGGTACTGAGAGAACTCTCTCAGCAACTGCTGACAACGACGTTGTGGTTTCTGCTGCTTACAATGGTGGCGACGAGCAGCTTTGGAGAGTTGAGCAGGCTGTTGACGGTACTTACCGTATCATGCCTAAGTCAAACCCAGGTTATGTTCTCGCTTCAGTAGCTGACAGTACTCCTTCACTCGTTAAGTGGGATGCAGACAGCGACAACTGCAAGTGGACTTTCAACAAGAAATAATAAATAAATTGATTTTATGAAAAGAGCAGTGATTTTATTAGCTTCACTGTTCTGCATAATATCTCTTAACGCGCAACCTCCCGGGGGCTTTGGTGGATTCCAGATGCCTCAAGTGGAGGTTCGCTGTTCTGAGAAGTTTGCAGACTTGAGCTATGCTGATGATGACGCAGTTTATCATAAGCTTGATATCTATCTTCCGAAGGTAGAGAAGAAGTCTTATCCTGTTGTGATCCATATCTATGGCAGCGCATGGTTCTCAAACAGCTCAAAGGGTGCAGCTGACCTCGGTACTATCGTGAACGCTCTTCTTGATGCAGGTTACGCTGTTGTTACTCCTAACCATCGTTCTTCGATGGACGCGAAGTTCCCTGCACAGATCAACGATATCAAGGCTGTTGTACGTTTCGTACGTGCAAATGCTGAGAAATATGGTTTCGATACATCTTTCATCGCAACATCAGGTTTCTCTTCAGGAGCGCATCTTTCAGGTCTTACAGCTACTAGCGGTGCTGTTGCCGAGCTTGAGGGTCAGGTCGGAAGTAATCTTCAGTACAGCAGCTCTGTAGATGCTGCATGCTGCTGGTCAGGTCCTATGGATCTTAACTATATGAGCTGCGGCAACTCTGAGGATACTTGGAATCACGGTCCTGAGGAGGCTGTAATGGGCTTCTCTTTCAAGGGTAATGAGGAAGCATTCAAGGCTCTTAATGCAACTACATATGTTGATCCTAACGACCCTCCTGTAATTATTTTCCATGGTACTGCTGACAATGTCGTACCTCCTTGCCAGGGCCCTCATTTCTTCGAGACTCTTGATAAGGCAGGCGTGGAGACTGAGCTTTACATGGTGGAAGGCGGCGGACACGGAATTGGCATGTATGCTGAGGAGAATCTCCAGAAGATGGTGTCATTCCTTGACAATGTACGCGCTCAGAAACGTCAGGTACGAAAGACTTATCCTGTCATCAATGATGACCTCAGCGTGGAGTTCAGAGCTACTGCAACAGAGACTGAGTCTGTGGCTGTAGATATCTGCGGTAAGGTTTATCCTATGGTGAATCAGGGCAGGGGAGTATGGACAGTGACTACTGATCCTCTCGAGCCAGGTTTCCACTATTATTTCCTTAAGATTGGCGGAATGCAGGTTTCTGACCCTGCAAGTGACCATTTCTTCGGCTGCAGCGTGATGGCAAGTGCTATCGATATCCCTGAGGAAGGATGCGACATCTACACTCAGAGAGAGGGCATCGCTCGCGGTACAGTACGTATGCACCGTTATTGGTCAGACGTTGACCAGGCATGGCGTGAGTGCTATGTCTACGTTCCTGCAGAGTACGATCTCAAGCCTAAGAAGCGTTTCCCTGTGCTTTATCTCCAGCACGGTGGTGGAGAGGATGAGACCGGTTGGGTACGTCAGGGTAAGACAGACATCATCATGGATAACCTCATCGCTGACAAGAAGGCTGAGCCTATGCTTATCGTTATGGAGTATGGCCAGTCCAGAGGTGATTTCAGCAAGATCCTTCTTGATGAGGTCATTCCTATGATCGATTCAGAGTACAGGACTGTAGCAAAGCCTAGCGGACGTGCAATGGCAGGTCTTTCTTTTGGTGGAGGACAGTCATGGTCTATCGGTCTCAAGCATCCTGAGGTGTTTGCAAATATCGGTATCTTCTCGTCAGGTATGTTCGGTGGCGTTTCATATGCTCCGTTCGATCTTGAGAAGGAACTTCCTGAACTCGCAGATCCTAAGGCATTCAACAGCAAGCTTGATGTGTTCTATATTTCATGCGGTGAGACAGATCCTCGTATCACTCATACTCAGAAGGCTGTAGAGGCTATGAAGGCTAAGGGTGCTGAGGTTGAGTTCTCTGCTTTCCCAGGTGGTCATGAGTGGCAGCCTTGGAGAAAGTCACTTCATGAATTCGCTCAGAAGCTCTGGAAGTAAGATACATATCACTATAAAACAATAATCCCGACCATAGGAAAGCAGAGTACTTAGGGAAATGCTTTCCTCTCGGTCGGGATTATTGTTTTTCTGTCAAGTAGCAGCAGGCTGCAATTATGCGATTTATCGCATGTGGACCGATATGCGATTTATCGCATAATTGTAGCCTCGCGGTCTGGACCTACTGAGATGATCTTGATAGGAACTTCAAGGTAGTTCTCCATGAATGCGATATACTCGCGGAATTCAGTCGGGAGTTCCTCTTCTGCGCGGCAGTGTGTGAGGTCTGTGTGCCATCCCTTGAACTCTGTGTAAACAGGCTCGATGTTGGCGTATGTGTCGAACGGCCACTGGTCTGAAGGCTGTCCGTCAACGATGTATGATGTGCAGACCTTGATGGTCTCGAATGTGTCGAGGCAGTCAGACTTCATCATGATGAGGTCGGTAACGCCGCTGATCATTACAGCATACTTGAGGGCAACGAGGTCGAGCCATCCGCAACGGCGTGGACGTCCTGTCACTGCACCGAACTCATGACCGATTCTGCGGATCTCCTCACCTGTCTCGTCAAAGAGTTCTGTAGGGAACGGACCGCTGCCGACACGTGTACAATATGCCTTGAAGATCCCATATACGTGACCGATCTTCTGCGGGCTTACTCCAAGTCCTACGCATGCACCAGAGCATGAAGTTGTCGATGATGTTACGAACGGATATGAACCGTAGTCGATGTCGAGCATTGAACCCTGTGCACCTTCTGCGAGGATTTCATTGTCCTTGAGGAGGCTGTTCACATAGTACTCGCAGTCTACGAGCTCGAACTTTCTGAGATACTCGACTGCCTCCATGAATGCAGCGTCCTCTGCGTGAGGGTCGCACTCGAAGCCCATCTGATTGAGAAGGGTGATGTGGCGGTTCTGGAGCTTTGCATATCTCTCTGTGAAGTCAGGAGCCAAGATGTCACCTACTCGGAGACCATGACGGCTGATCTTGTCTGTATATGTCGGGCCGATACCCTTAAGGGTCGAACCGATCTTTCCTTTACCCATTGCTGCCTCATTGGCTGCATCGAGAAGTCTGTGGGTAGGAAGGATGAGGTGTGCCTTCTTTGCGATTACGATGCGCTCAGTTACCGGAATGCCGGTCTTCTCAGCGATGTTGTCGCATTCGCCCTTGAATGTGATAGGGTCAAGTACAACGCCGTTTCCTACGATGTTCTTTGCATCATCTCTGAAGATTCCTGATGGAATGGATCTGAGCACGAAGCTCTTGCCATCGAAGTGGAGCGAATGTCCTGCGTTGGGACCGCCCTGGAAACGGGCTACTACAGGATACTTTTCTGCAAGGACGTCAACGATCTTTCCTTTTCCTTCGTCTCCCCACTGGAGACCGAGTACAACATCAAGTTTCATGTTGGTAAAATATCTTTAGTTTGTTTATTCAATTAGAACGGGAGGTCATCGTCAGGCATGTCGTTCATCACATTCTGTGCTGCGACTGGCTGCTGAGGTGCCGGCTGCGGGTTGTATGCAGGCTGAGTGTATGTCTGCTGCTGGCCGTACTGTGGCTGTGCAGGTGCCTGGTAGCCGCCTCCTGGGTTGTCCGACTTCTTTCCGAGGAGCTGGAGATTATCCACGATGATCTCAGTGGTGTATCTCTTGTTTCCTGTCTGGTCGTCCCATGATCTTGTGCGGAGACGTCCTTCGATATAGAGCTGAGTTCCTTTCTTTACGAATCTCTCGGCTACATCAGCATTGCCTCTCCAAGCTACGATGTTGTGCCACTCTGTGTTCTCTCTGGTTTCTCCGTTGCGATCCCTGTATCGCTCTGTGGTGGCAAGAGTGAAGGTCGCCACCTTTGCATTTCCTGAATTTCCATCAAGGTAACGTACCTCAGGGTCTCTACCAACGTTACCGATCAGCATTACTTTATTCAATGACATAATATGGTGTGTTTTTATTGTCTTGTTTAAGGACTGCCCCAAAAACTTTGCAAGATAATGATAATTTCTTACAAAACTGCAGACATTTTCTCCAAATCAGGCTTTTCTCCTGTAAAAATTTCGTAGCCTGTCAGGGCCTGATACATCAGCCATGTCCTGCCTCCTGTATAGCGTGCCTGTGGGTTGGCTGCAGTCATTCTGCTGATGAACTCTTCGCCGAATGACGGGTCCTTGTAGTTGGCTTCCAGTATGAACTTCGGTATGCCAGGTGCAAAGTCGCTTTCAGTAAGTTCAGAGATCTGTCCGATGGCTGTCGGTATGTTATAGATTACAGCATCAGCTTCTCTGAAGCATTTGCAGAAATCTTCTATCGGGCGTGCTTCTGCAGTAAATCCCATCTCATTCAGTTCCTCAGCAAGCCTTTCCGCTCTTTCTGGATTCCTGTTCATCAGAACAACCTTCATTCCAAGCGAAACCGCCGCTGCCGCCGCCGCTCTTCCTGCACCGCCACATCCTGAAATCAGCACAGTAAACTGATATAACCCCCAGTCGGCTTTGCCGACAGCCCCCAGAGGCATGCCGTCTTCACTTCGTTCAGCCGGGCTCCCTTTTCGCCTTTCCGTATTTGCTTCCGCAAATACCCGGCCCGGTCGCGCGTCTGATGACGCGACATTAACAGCTTCCTGCAGCCACAGGCGGACACCGAGAAGATCGGAGTTATACGCCTTGATGCCCTCAGGAGTCTTGACAAGAAGATTGGTCGCCTTTGCCAGGCGGCACTCATCCGAAATGATGTCAGCCTTGGCATATGCAAGTTCCTTGAACGGAGCGGTGACATTCACTCCGTCATAACTATCCAGAAAAGTCTGATATGAAGTCTCGAAGTCTTCCCCTTGAATAAGGTCATACGGGTATTTGCCGTCGTATGCGGCCTTGAACAGGCCGGGAGATAATGAACGGGCGATAGGATGCCCTATGAGTCCGAACCGTTTCATGAATTACGCTGTCTGACCGCTTCAAACATGAGAATTGCAGCTGAAACTGATACATTCAGCGAGTCAAGTCGTCCCAGCATAGGGATCTTTATATGGGCGTCAGCCGCCTTTCTCCATGCGTCTGTAAGTCCTGTAGCCTCTGTACCCATGACTATCGCTGTGCCACTTTTCATGTCGGTATCATAATACCACTCCGAATCCTGAAGCTGTGCTGTATATATCCTGATGCCTTTGTCCTTGAGCCATTTGATGGTCTCTTCAGATGTGCCTGTCGCTACAGGTACAGTGAAGATGGCTCCGATGCTTGAGCGGATAAGGTTCGGGTTGTACATGTCTGTGAGCGGATCGCACACGATCACAGCGTCCACTCCTGAAGCGTCTGCGCTGCGAAGTACCGCTCCGAGGTTGCCCGGTTTCTCTACTGATTCGAGAACCACCACAAGAGGGTTTTCCTTGAGCTTGAGATGTTCCAGGCTGAGAGATGTGCAGTGCATCTCTGCAATCACGCCTTCTGTGCCGCCTCTATATGCAACCTTGTCATAAAGGTGTTGTGGGATTTCGATGAATCCGCAGCTGTCTGTCTTTACTGCAGCCTCGATTTCCTTTCGGTCGTTTCCCGACAGGATGTCCGGACAGATGAAAATTGTATAAGGCTCATATCCGGCCTCCATGCAATGCAGAAGTTCGCGCCTTCCTTCCACTACGAAAAGCCCCTCCTTGCGCCTTGCCTTGGACTTCTCCTGGAGCTCCAGGAGCGCCTTGATCTTCGGATTCTGCGCGGATGTTATAGTCTCGATTCTCATAGTACAAATATAATGTTTTTATTCATACCATTTCTTATACATAAGGTAATGTACGGCGTTGTCATGTGCCTTGGCACGGACGGCTTCCGAACCGTCCTTGATCTTCTTTGCAGGTATTCCGGCCCATATGCCCGGCTCGAGAGTCTGATTCGCAGGGACGACCGCTCCTGCTGCGATAATCGTTCCGTCAGGTACGACGGTGTTGTCCATGACGATGGCTCCCATGCCTATGATGACGTCGTTGCCGATGATGCATCCGTGTACATTTGCGCAATGGCCGATGGATACATCGTCTCCGATGATACATTCCGACTGCTCGTAAGTCGCGTGGAGGACCGCATTGTCCTGGATGTTGACACGGTTGCCGATGCGGATGGCTCCGACATCTCCGCGCAGCACGGCTCCATACCATATGCTGCAGTCGTCACCTATCTCTACTGTTCCTATAATGGTCGCCGTCTCTGCCAGAAACGCGCGCTCTCCGATCACGGGTCTGTCGCCCCTAAGTTCCTTGATGATTGCCATAAAACAAAGGTACATATTTTAACAAAAAAGGATGGCTCAGCGCCATCCTTTTTTATGATAATCTCGCAATACCCCATCGGGGTGGTGCACTTGTGCACCGGGGGTAAGACAATCTCTATGAGATCAAAAAATCAGATTACTGATTTTTTGGTCTCATCTGTGGGAAGAAAAGAACATCCTGGATAGTAGGGGAGTTGGTCATGAACATGGTCAGACGGTCGATTCCCATACCGAGTCCTGATGTTGGAGGCATACCGTACTCGAGTGCGCGTACGAAATCCATGTCGATGAACATCGCCTCATCATCTCCCTTGTCCTTCAGCTTGAGCTGATCCTGGAAACGCTCGTACTGGTCGATAGGGTCGTTGAGCTCGCTATATGCATTTGCAAGCTCCTTACCGCATACGAAGAGCTCGAAACGCTCTGTGAGCTCTGGGTTTGTGCGGTGACGCTTTGTGAGCGGCGACATCTCCACTGGGTAGTCAGTGATGAATGTAGGCTGTGTGAGGTGCTTCTCACAGTACTCTCCGAAGATAGCGTCGATGAGCTTACCCTTACCGAATGAAGGATCTGTTTCGACGTGGAGCTTCTTACATGTCTCACGGAGCTGGTCCTCATCCATACCTGCAACGTCAACGCCTGCATATTCCTTGATAGCCTCGAGGATAGGGAGGCGGCGGAACGGCGGCTTGAAGTCTACCTGGTTCTCTCCGATTGTAACCTCTGTCTTTCCGTGGAGTTTGAGGGCGATCTTCTCGAGGAGCTTCTCTACGAACTCCATCATCCAGATATAGTCCTTGTATGCCACGTAGATCTCCATACATGTGAACTCTGGGTTGTGGGTCTTGTCCATACCCTCGTTACGGAAGTCCTTTGCGAACTCGTAAACACCATGGTATCCACCTACGATAAGTCTCTTGAGGTAGAGCTCGTTTGCGATACGGAGGTAGAGAGGAATGTCGAGTGCGTTGTGGTGAGTGATGAACGGACGTGCAGTCGCACCGCCTGGAATGCTCTGGAGGATTGGTGTCTCCACCTCAAGGCATCCTGCCTCATTGAAGTACTCGCGCATTGTAGCCACGATCTGGCTTCTCTTGATGAATGTATCGCGTACCTGAGGGTTAACGATCAGGTCGACATATCTTTGTCTGTACTTGAGCTCAGGATCTGAGAATGCATCAAACACCTCGCCATCCTTCTCCTTTACGATAGGGAGGACGCGGAGTGACTTGCTGAGGAGGGTGAGCTCCTTCACGTGGACAGAAAGCTGACCTGTCTTAGTGATGAATGCAAATCCCTTTACTCCGACGATGTCGCCGATGTCAAGAAGTTTCTTCCATACGGTGTTGTACATTGTCTTGTCTTCACCTGGGCAGATCTCGTCACGGTTTACATAGACCTGGATACGGCCTGTCTCATCCTGGAGCTCTCCGAAAGAAGCTGCTCCCATGATACGCCTTGACATGATTCGGCCGGCAAGGACAACGTCCTGGAAGTTGCCTTTAGCTTCGTCAAACTCTGCCTTGATCTGCTCTGCAGATGTGTTGATAGGGAAGAGTGGTGCCGGATAAGGCTCGATTCCGAGTTCTCTGAGTTTAGCGAGTGATTCTCTTCTGAATAACTCCTGCTCATTGAGGTCCATAATGCTCATAAGTATATTTCTTTATAGTTAATATTCGTGTGTTCGGATTTTTACAAAATCGTACAAATTTAGAAAAAAAACTATATCTTTGTATGCTATGGCAGTCGAAAAGATATGGAAATTGCGTGAAGGCGCTGATGTAGAGAACGTCAGACAGCTTTCTTCTGAGCTGGGAGTCGATCCGGTACTTGCGGAACTTCTGGTTCAGAGGGGTGTGCGTACCTTCGAGCAGGCAAGATCCTTCTTCCGTCCGAACCTTGACGACCTGCACGATCCGTTCCTGATGCAGGATATGGACAAGGCAGTCGAAAGACTCCGTCAGGCAGTCGTCTCAGGAGAGAAGATTCTCGTATACGGCGACTACGACGTGGATGGAACGACAGCCGTATCTCTTGTGTATTCTTTCCTCCGCCGTCTTACCAGACAGGTGGACTTCTACATTCCTGAACGTTACGACGAGGGATATGGAGTTTCCTACAAAGGCATCGACTGGGCTGCTGAAAACGGTTTCAGACTGATCATCACACTCGACTGCGGCATCAAGGCAAACGAGAAGGTCGAGTATGCCAGAGAAAAGGGCATAGATATGATCATCTGTGACCATCATCTTCCTGAGAATGAACTTCCTAAGGCTGTGGCTGTCCTGGATCCTAAAAGAGAGGATTGTAACTATCCGTTCGATGACCTTTCAGGTTGTGGCGTAGGATTCAAGCTTGTACAGGCATATTCTCAGAGATACGACATTCCGTTTGATACCCTGATTCCTCTTCTGGACCTTCTGGTTGTCAGCATTGCATCGGATCTTGTGTCCGTTACGGATGAGAACCGTATCCTGGCTCATTTCGGACTCAAGCAGCTGAACGTCAATCCTCGCGAAGGTCTTCTTGCGATGATCCAACTCTCAGGTCTGGAGCCTAACCATCTTTCGATTGACGACATCGTCTTCAAGATCGGTCCTAGAATCAATGCTGCCGGACGTATGGAGTCAGGTAGAATGGCCGTTGAGCTTCTCACTGCTCAGGATGCAGCCGAGGCCGTGCGCATCGGTACTGAAATCAACGAGCACAACAACGAGAGAAAGAACATCGACCGTCGCATCACACAGGAGGCTCTTGATATGGTACGTTCAGGTAACTGCCTTTCATCCGGCAATGCTACCATCGTATATAATCCTCAGTGGCATAAGGGCGTCGTAGGTATCGTGGCATCACGTCTTGTCGAGGCCTTCTATAAGCCTACAATCGTCTTCACAATGTCTCAAGGCGGTCTGGTTACAGGATCGGCACGAAGTGTCCATGGATTCGACCTCTATGATGCAATAGAAAGCTGTTCGGATCTTCTGGAGAATTTCGGAGGACATCTGTATGCTGCGGGTCTTACCCTCAAGGAGGAGAATCTACTGGTATTCTGCGAAAGGATCGAGAAGGCCATTTCCGGCTCGATCATTCCTGCAATGCAGACGCCTGTCGTAGATATCGATGCAAAGCTGAACTTCTCGCAGATCACTCCTAAGTTCCTGAGAATCCTCAAGCAGTTCCAGCCGTTCGGCCCAGGTAATACTGCTCCTGTATTCCTGACTGAAAATGTATATGACAACGGTATGGGACGCAAGGTAGGCGCAGAAGGCGGCCACCTCAAGCTCGAACTCATCCAGGAATCGCATCCATATCATCACATCTCGGCAATAGCCTTCAATATGGCAGATTTCTTTGACCATATAAAGGCCGGTAATCCTATCGATGTGTGTTATTCGATTGTTGAGAACTATTATCGCGGAACAGCCAACACTCAGCTTAGAGTAAAGGATCTCAGAGGCCGCGAGGAACTTCTATAGGATAAGTCCCTTGATTTCAGAGGCGATGGCCTCGATTGATTTTCCGTCCGTATCTATGATGATGTGGGCGGTTTTTTCGTATGTGGCCGAACGCAGGGCCATAAGATTCTCGATGCGCGAGCGCAGTGACTCTCCGGACAGCATCGGACGATTGTCAGTCTGGCCTTCAAGGTGGACCAGCAATGTCTCTATCGATGCCTTCAGATAGATGCATAAGGTCTGTTCATGCACAATTTCAGCACACTTCGGCGTCATCACCGCACCCCCTCCCAGCGCGACTATTCTTACAGATGTACTCGACACACCAGGAGCGTCAGCCTGATGGACGGAGTTGGCATTTTGCCACCCCCGGCTAGGGGGTACCTGAGCGAAGCGAAGGTGGGGGCCAACGTGGTTCACAGGCTGCGCGACTATATTGGCCAGTACATCCAGCTCCAACTTTCGGAATCCGGCCTCCCCATCAGCATCAAAAATCTCCGGAACAGACCTTCCGGCCCTCTCCTCTATGACAGCATCAAGGTCCATAAAAGGACAGCAGAGCAGTCCCGAGAGTTCCCTCCCGACGCTGCTCTTGCCGCATCCCATAAATCCTGTCAGACTTATTGTCATAATCTATCGTTTAATGATCCTCACGTCGCCCTTCGGGCTCCTCAGGATGACATTGGTTTAGAACAATG
The DNA here is from genome assembly GCA_017555965.1 of Bacteroidales bacterium. Lineage (GTDB taxonomy): Bacteria > Bacteroidota > Bacteroidia > Bacteroidales > UBA932 > Cryptobacteroides. The sequence continues at coordinate 34,716 of JAFZFH010000131.1, read as the reverse complement.
TCAACTGTGTATCTTCGTCGAGTTCGATGTCGATAGGATCCTCTACATCGCTGTTATCAATCTCACCAGCCAGATTCTCCGCCTCAGACTCTTCTGCCTTGACGTCATCCTCCGGCTTGTGAAGCGGTTCGATGAAATGAACATCCTTTACATCCAGAGCACTTACTCTCTTACCCTTCGCCTGAAGACCCTTCTTTGCAATGAACTCCTCCGCATCCACATTCTCAGGATCACGGTTTACATTCTTGCCGCCGAAGATGATCTCGAACTGAGGGTGGAAATCGTCGCTGAGCTCCACAAGGTAAGAACCCTTTGCCTCTGAAATGAAGCTTACAGAAGTGTTGTCGCTCACATCGAACGAGAACCTCTTGACATAGAACGAAGTCACTGACTTGTCGTAGTAAAGGGCTGTATAGACCTTATTGGTGTCAAGTTTCTCGATCTTCAGCAGCTCACCCTGGTATCTGTTGCTCAGGTCGAATGTAGTAGTGTAGTATGTACCGTCCTTGAATATGGCAAGGATGTGGTCGCCTGTATTGAACTGACCGAGGTGGAGTCCGCGTCCGTCCTCATTGAGCCTCTGGATATCCTCGTCGAACCAGATGTCCTTTCCGCCGATGGTAGAGATACCCTTTGACTTAAGCTGGATCTTCTGGATAGGATTCTTTGATACAAGATTACCTCTTGAAGCACGACCCTTGATCAGGAGCTGAGAGAAATCATATTCGTCGATAAGCTTCTTGAGCTTCGCTCTCTGACGGAAGTAGATCTTCACAGTCTCAGCCTCACCGTTGTGATTCACTGTAAGCCAGAGGATCTGTGAACCAGGTGTACCCTGAGTGATATCATACTCCTTGTCCCTTGTCACGCTTGTGACAGCGAATCTCTTCGCATAGCTTACTGCAGTCTTTCCTTCACGGTAGATGACGTTGTAGATAGTTCTCTGGTCATTTCTGTCGAAGAGACCCACGTACATGATGTCCTTTCCGAAGAACGCCTTCTCGGACACCTTTGTCACGCGATACTTACCGTCCTTGTGGATCACGATGATCTCTGAAAGGTCAGAACAGTCGCAGATGAATTCTGCATTGTCCTCCTTCTTGAGGGCGATGCCGACGAATCCTTCCTCCTTGTTGGCATAAAGCTTGGCATTGTTGCTTACAACCCTTGTAGACTCGATGTTCTCGAACTCCACAAGCTCTGTAAGTCTCGGATATGCCTTGCCGTACTTCTTCTTGAGGTTCTTGAAGTAGTTGATTGTATAGTCGTTGAGGTGGTCAAGGTGGTTCTGTACCTCTTCCATCTCTGCCTCGATTCCCTTGAGCTTCTCGTCGACAGCTTTGGTGTCGAACTTTGAAATCTTTCTTACTGGCTTCTCCACGAGCTTATGGATGTCCTCCATAAGGATAGGACGTTTCAGGTATTTCTGATACTCGAGCATCTTTGCAAATACCTCATCCAGCTGAGCTTCCCATGTCTTTGCATCGCCCTCGAGGATCTTGTAGATCTTGTTCTCGAAGAAGATCTTTTCAAGGGAGTTGTAGTGCCAGTCGTTCTCGAGTTCGTTGAGTCTGATCGAAAGTTCCTGTCCGAGAAGTGACTTTGTGTGCTCTGTGCTGTATTTGAGCATGTCATTGACGCTGAGCACCTGAGGCTTGTTGTCAAGGATCACGCATGTGTTAGGTGTGATTGATACCTCACATGCTGTGAAAGCATAAAGTGCATCGATTGTCTTGTCCGGCGATACGTCGTTAGGAAGATGGATGACGATGTTCACCTTGTCGGTTGTAAGGTCGTCGATCTTCTTGATCTTGATCTTGCCGCTCTCCTTCGCCTTGAGGATGGTCTCGATGACTACAGGGGTAGTCTTGCTGTACGGAACCTCAGTGATGGCAAGAGTGTTCTTGTCGAGCTTCTCGATCTTTGCGCGGATCTTGATCTTTCCTCCCTTGCGCTTGCTGCTGTACTTCGAGCAGTCTGCCGAACCTCCTGTAAGGAAGTCTGGGAAGATCTCGAAATCCTTTCCCTGAAGGATGGAAATCGATGCGTCGATGAGTTCATTGAAGTTATGAGGAAGAATCTTTGAAGCGAATCCGGCTCCGATGCCTTCTGTTCCCTGTGCAAGAAGGATAGGGAACTTTACCGGAAGTTCGATAGGCTCCTGATTTCTTCCGTCATATGATGTCATCCAGTTGGTCGTCTTAGGGTTGAACACAACCTCCTTTCCGAACTTGCTCAGACGTGCCTCGATATATCGAGGTGCAGCGTTCGAGTCTCCGGTAAGGATGTTACCCCAGTTACCTTGACAATCCACCAGATAGTTTCTCTGACCGAGCCATACGAGGGCGCCGAGAATAGACTGGTCTCCGTGCGGGTGGAACTGCATTGCCTGACCGACAATGTTGGCCACCTTGGTATAACTTCCGTCGTCCATTCTCCACATCGCATGGAGTACACGCCTCTGAACCGGCTTGAGTCCGTCAATCAGATGCGGCACGGCTCTATAGAGGACAGTATATGACGAATAGTCGATATACCATTCTCTGAACATGCCGGACAATCTGTATTTCTTTCCGCCCTCACCGATTATCTTGTCGAATTTTCCGGTAGGAGCGGCGTCTTCAGACAGTTCCTGCTCTTCGTTGTTATTCTCGATGATTTCCTCTTCAGGAAGCTCAGTATCTTCAAAACTCATAGGTTACTTCAATGTATTTTAATATTCGTATCCGAATTTCCTCAATTCCTTCTTGCTCTCTCTCCAGTCCTCGTCCACTTTCACGAACAGACGGAGGAATACTTTCTTCTGGAAGAAGTCTTCCATCTCTATGCGGGCCTGTGTGCCGACCTTCTTGAGGGACTGGCCGCCCTTTCCGATGATGATACCCTTCTGGGTGTCACGCATCACATAGATCACAGCGCTGATGTCGTATCTCTCCTCACCTTCCTTGAACTCTTCTACCACGACCTCGCAGCTGTAAGGAATCTCCTCCTTGTAGTTGAGGAAAATCTTCTCGCGTACGATTTCAGATGCAAAGAAGCGGAGGTTCTTGTCTGTGAACACGTCCTTGTCGTACCATGCCGGAGCATATGGCAGATTTGCCACAATTGCATCAAATATGTTGTCCAGGTTGAACTTTTCCTGAGCAGATGCAGGGAAGATGGTTGCCTTTGGAAGCTGCTGCTGCCACCAGCCCATCAGTTCTCGTACCTGCTCCTGGCTGCTGATGTCGATCTTGTTGATCACAAGAATCACAGGGCATTCGATCTTCTGGAGCTTTGCGATATATTCTTCGTTCTTGTCTCCCTTTTCGATGGTGTCTGTGACATAAAGGATGATGTCCGCATCACCGATGGCAGTCTCAACGAAGTTCATCATACTGTGCTGAAGCCTGTAGTTAGGCTTGAGGATACCTGGAGTGTCCGAGTAGACGATCTGATAGTCGTCACCGTTCACGATACCCATGATCCTGTGCCTTGTTGTCTGGGCCTTAGCTGTTACGATGGAAAGTTTTTCGCCCACGAGGGCATTCATAAGAGTCGATTTGCCAACATTCGGGTTACCGATGATGTTGACAAATCCTGCTCTATGTCTTTTAGTCTGTTCGCTCATACCATTAAATATATGCACCCATTCTGAGGAGGTTGATCTCACCCTCTGTAAGGAAGCGCCATTCGCCTCTCTTGAGACCCTTCTTTGTAAGACCTGCGAAGTATACGCGGTCAAGAGCCTTCACTTCGTATCCGAGTGATTCGAAGATTCTTCTTACGATACGGTTCTTTCCAGAGTGGATCTCGATACCGAGCTTGCGGTGGTCGTTCTCCTCGATGTACTCGAGCTCGTCAGCAGCGATCATTCCGTCAGAAAGCTCAACTCCGCTGAGGATCTTCTCGTAGTCCTCTCTCTTGAGCTTGTTGTCGAGTGATACCTGATAGATCTTCTTCTTGTCGTATGAAGGGTGTGTGAGTCTCTCTGCGATCTCACCGTCGTTAGTGAACATAAGCACACCTGTAGTGTTCTTGTCAAGACGGCCGACAGGGAATACTCTTGCGCCGCAACCCTTGAGCAGATCCATGACTGTCCTGTCAGCGTGCGGGTCGCTTGCTGTAGTAACATAACCCTTAGGCTTGTTCATGACGATGTAAACCTTCTCCTCACCCTTAAGTCTCTCACCGTTGAAACGGATGTCGTCTGTGTAGATGTTTACCTTTGTTCCAAGCTCAGTCACAACCTCGCCGTTTACTGTAACTACACCAGCAAGGATGAAGTTGTCTGCCTCACGACGTGAGCATACGCCTGAGTTTGCGATATATTTGTTGAGACGGATCTCCTCCTTTACAGGAGCCTTTACCATGTCGTTGTCAGAGAAAGCCAGGTTGTCTGCCTGTGGTCTTCTGCTGATCATCTTGTTGATTCCGCTTTCCTCCTCGTTGCGGAAGTAGTTGATGTCCTTTCTGTTGAAGCTCTGCTTTGCAGAATTTCTGAAGCCACCAAAGCTTCTTCTTTCTCCACCGAAGCTTCTCTTTTCTCCTCCGAAGCTTCTCTTTTCTCCTCCGAAGCTCTTTCTTTCGCCGTTGTTGTCGCCGAATGATCTGCGTGGTCTGTCATTCTCACCGAATGATCTTCTTTCTCCGCCGAAGCCTCTTCTTTCACCACCGAAGCTTCTCTTCTCGCCACCAAAGCTTCTCTTTTCTCCTCCGAAGCTCTTTCTCTCGCCGTTGTTCTCTCCGAACGATCTGCGTGGTCTGTCATTTTCACCGAATGATCTTCTTTCACCACCGAAACTTCTCTTTTCTCCACCGAAGCTCTTTCTTTCGCCGTTATTGTCGCCGAATGATCTGCGTGGTCTGTCGTTGTTGAACGATCTTCTTTCACCGCCGCCAATGCGCGGTCTGCGGCCGCTGCCGCCTCTTCCGTTGTTTTCCATTTTTTTATGCCTTCTCGGCCTTTAATGTTGTGATTAATAATAATTGTTGGCTCACGCCAATATTTCCCACCGACAAATGTCGGACCTATTTCAAGTTGAATATGTACGTAATCGTACCTTCCTGCAGTGCCGGAGCATCTGTGCTCATGTTGAAGTGTGCTCCAAGAGCTGCCTTTCGTGCCGCCTGCCAAAGTGTCTTGTCAGTCACTGTGGTTCCTTCCTTTCCCGCCACGGCCTTCTGTACCTGGCCGTAGTTGTCAACCCATATCGCTACAACCACCTTTCCGGATTCCTGGACGTTGTATGAAGGTCTAGGCAATGTGCCGTCAACGCTTCTTCCTGCAAGTTTTGCATTAGGCTCCCCGGATGTCTCACCTGTTCTGGTATTACCTTGTGCGTGACCTGCCTTGAGGGCGTCGCTCACTTCTCTTGCAGTCTGTGCCGCCAGGGTGTCCTTCTGTGTCTTGTTGTCTGCAGCTCTGAAGAGAGCTTTCCTGTTTATTTCCTTCTTTGGTTCAGGATCCTTGATATCGACATCGCCGAAATCATCCACCTGAGCCTCAGGTGCCTCATTGCTCTTTGTTCCCTCATGCTGCGCTTCTGACTGCTGGACCAGGTTTATAGGTTTTGTGGGGTCAGGATTGACCGCCTGCGGTCTGGTTCCGTTCCAGGTCTGTTTCGGCTTTTCGATCTGAGGCTCCTCAAACTCGATGAGAATCATTTCCTTTTCGGGAGGAGGAGGGTCGATATATTTGAATCCGGTCACGAAAAGACATGCTGCCAGAGCGGCATGCATAACGACAGTAAGGGCGACTCCCGTCGTCCTTGATCGTCTTGATTGTCTTTCCCTTTCCTCTAAATATCTCATTTCTATTCAGGCGAAGTCGCCATTATGACTTTATAATGATTTCTTTTTGCAATGTTCATTACCGCTACGACTTCCTTTACAGGAACAGTCTCATCTGCATAAATCGAGAATGTCGGGTCCTCTTCTGTCTGGAGAAGATCGATGAGTTCGTCCTCAATCTTGTCGAATCGGATCGGAGTCTCATCTCCGTTTATGTGATATGAGAATGTGTCGGTATCATGCCAATGCTTGATCGATACGCTTACTGTCGCCTTCGCCGACACCTGTCCTGTGCTCTTCGGAAGAAGAAGCTTCAATGCGTTAGGATTGATGAGGGTCGAAGTCACCAGGAAGAAGATCAGAAGCAGGAACACGATGTCTGTCATTGACGACATCGAGAATCCCGAATCCACTCTTGTTGTTCTTTTGATTGCCATATCAGTCTCCTTTATTTTTCAGCAGGCTCGTGGAGCATGTCGATGAATTCGATGGTTGTGTTTTCCATCTTGAAGACGAGGTTTGAGATCTGTGAAGTAAGGAAGTTGTATCCGAAGTATGCGATGATACCTACGAAGAGACCGCCTACTGTTGTCACCATTGCCTCATAGATACCTCCTGAGAGGAGAGTGATGTCGATGTTGTTTCCTGCTGTAGACATTCTGAAGAATGCTTCGATCATACCTGTTACGGTACCGAGGAATCCGATCATAGGTGCACCACCGGCGATAGTAGCAAGCATAGGGAGGCCCTTCTCGAGTCTTGCAACCTCCACGTTACCCATGTTCTCAACTGCAGTCTGGATGTCCTGGAGAGGACGGCCGATTCTTTCGATACCCTTTTCAACGAGTCTTGCTACAGGGGAATCGTACTTCTGGCAGAGGTCCAGAGCTGACTTGATCTTGCCGTCGTGGATGAAATCGTGAATGTCATTCATGAAGTTCTTGTCGATCTTGCCTGCCTTGCGGATGAGCCACCACTTGTTTCCGAAAATATAGATGGCTATGATTGAAAGGATCATAAGTACGAGCATGAGCCATCCACCTTTGGTGGCCATGTCGATCAGGGAGAGTCTCATCTCCTGCTGGATAGGTTCTGCTACAACGTCTGTCGTTACCTGTAAAAGATTGAAAATCATAGTTATATGTTACTTTAGATAAAAAAGTTTTGCGTACTTTCGCATAATCGTGCAAAAGTACGCAAAAAATGGATGATTACGAAATTTATCTTTTGTAAATATAACCGATCTTTTCAGTAGCCCACTTGATGAAGTGTTTCATGTTAGGAGCATCGGTGTGACCGCCGTCGTGCTGGCGCCATGCGAGTTCGCCTTCGAGTACGTCTGTGTTGTATGGCGGCATCGGCTCGTTGCGGTAGTCATTTGACAATCCGAGGTCCTTTGCACCGAGAAGCTTGTAGACTTCACCGGCTGCGATTGTTGCCTGCCAGCTGCCGTACTGGTCGAGCCAGAGTGCGTCTCCCTGCTCAGGAATACCGTAGCTCATGAATACGAGACGTGGAGCACAGAGAGCGATAAGGTGGTGAGAGTCAACCGGAAGCATGTCTGCGTTCCAAGCACCTGTAGTTGACTCGATCGCTGCATATTTGATGTAGTTACCAGCCATCCAGTGGTACTCTCCGGAGCCTGTCAGATTCTCAAGTCCTTCTCCGAAGATACGACGGTGGAGTGTCGCTCCTCCCTTTCCTGATGAACCGATGAGACCCATTGCGAAACGGTCCTCGAATGCGAGTGTCACGAGCGCTGCCTTACCGTATCTTGATACACCTTCGATACCAACGTGCTTTGCATCTACGTCAGGATCTGTCTCGAGGTAGTCAAGACCACGTGCTGCACCCCATGCCCATGCACGGAGAGATCCCCAGTCTTCCGGTTTACGAGGCTGTCCCTTGTTCACGAGACCGATGATGCCGCGGGTGAGGCCTGCACCGTTGTCGGCCTGGATGCTGCTAGGGTCGATCATTGCATAGCCCCAACCAGCTGCGATGAGCTGCTCGTTTGACGGTGCATCCTGTCCAGGTGTGCGCTGTGCCATGCGGCTGAATGCTGCAAAAGGATTTGCGGGCTCGAATGGCTGCCATGCAGGATATTTCTTCATGAGTTCTGCTGTTCGAGGGTCACTTGCAAGAAGACTGCGGAGAGTCTTGTTGATGACTGCCATGTCCTCGGCGCCAGGTGTTACAGGGTTAGGAAGGTTTGCTGCTCCGAACATCATAAGAAGCGGAACAGGACCCTTTGCGTCTGCCGGAGTCACTACGACCATCTTGATGTCGACGTTGATCGAAGGACATGCAGAGTTGTCTACATGGCCTACAAGCTGTTTTGCCTTCACGCGCATCATTCCTACTGTCTCGATCTCTTCAGCCACGATTTCCCATGTTACCGAAGGAACGTTTTCAGGAACGCGTCCGTAGAATTCACGCTCGAAATGTTCGATGATTTCCGGTCTGCGGACCTCATACCACTGCTTTGCGGTGGTTACCTTCTTGCCCTTATCTGTCTTGAGGATTTCCGGAATTACAGGGTAAGGGTTTGCCTTGCTCTCGTCGTAGTTGGCTGCAAACTGGCTGCTCTGGTCAGCATCGAATCCGCGTCTGATAGACTTGATTCCGAGCTGGTCCATCATGTTCTGGTGATCCTGGTCTGTTGTGAATGTTACCGGCTCCTGCGCATAAGAAATTGCGCTGATGAGGCATACGGCACACAAAAGGAAAATTTTCTTCATGGTATTAATGTGTGTTAAAAATCATCTGGGTTAAAGTTAGGCATTATTTTCAGATTACCTACTCGGAATATACTGCTCCTGTGAAGAAAAGAGCATTTCCTGGTACCGATGAGCCAGCATCCGATCTCGATCCGGACTCTATGAGCTCCGCGATCCATTCAGGATCCTTCTTTCCTCTGCCGACCTCGATGAGGGAACCGACGATCGCTCTGACCATATTGCGGAGAAAACGGTTTGCGCATATGCGGAACACGATGTAATCTCCGTCCTTGCACGGGTAGCCCATCATCTCCACATGGAGGGGACGGTATGTAGACCATGAGGCTTCGGTGACTGTGCAGATGGAAGTCGTGTTGTTGCCTCCTACTTTCTCAAAACAGCTGAAGTCGTGTTCTCCAAGAAGGTATTCGGCAGCCTGGTTCATCTTTTCGATATCGAGTGGGTAACGCATTCTGTATGAGAATTTTTCGCAGAACGGATCCTTCTGGAAATGGATGAAGTAGTGGTACTCTCTGGACTGTGCGCCGAACCTTGCATGGAAGTCTTCTGATGTTTCGGAAACCTCGTGTACCGCTATCTCACGTGCCGTCATGGCATTTAATTTGTAGCAAAGATGGGCCGCCTCGATGCTGACTCCGTCAGGGACGTCGAAGTGAGCGATGTAATTGATTGCGTTTACGTCTGAATCGGTCCTTCCTGCCCCTGTGACCTGTATCTGGGTCCCGAGCAGTGTAGAGAGTGCCTTTTCAAGTTCGCCTTGTACGGTGCGTGCATTGTTCTGTATCTGCCAGCCGCAAAATGCCTTACCGTCGTATGAGAGCTTTATTTTGTAGCGCATATCAAAATAATTGAGTAACTTTGTAAGATTTAAAATGCAAAAATATCAAAAAACATATTTATGGAGAGCATAAACATCAAAGAATTGAACGACCGCATCCAGAAAGAGAGTTCGTTTGTGGATATTCTTACCATGGAGATGAACAAGGTCATCGTAGGCCAGAAGCAGCTCGTGGAAAACCTTCTGATCGGTCTCCTTGCCAACGGACATATCCTTCTTGAAGGCGTTCCTGGTCTGGCAAAAACATTAGCAATCAATACATTGTCCCAGGCTGTGGACTCAAAATTCAGCCGTATACAGTTTACTCCGGATCTTCTTCCTGCCGATGTCATCGGTACTCTGATCTACTCGCAGAAGAGTGAGCAGTTCCAGATCAAGAAAGGTCCTGTCTTCGCTAACTTCGTCCTTGCGGATGAGATCAACCGTTCTCCTGCAAAAGTACAGTCTGCCCTTCTCGAGGCCATGCAGGAACGTCAGGTTACCATCGGTGACGAGACTTTCAAGCTTCCTGAGCCTTTCCTTGTGATGGCGACCCAGAACCCTATCGAGCAGGAGGGTACTTATCCCCTTCCTGAGGCACAGCTGGACCGTTTCATGCTCAAGGTTGTGGTTACATATCCTAAGAAGGAGGAAGAGCGCCTGATCATCCGCATGAACAATACAGGATCGTTCCCTAAGGCAACTCCTGTCCTCAAGCCTGAGGATATCGTAAGAGCACGTGAAGTTGTGAAGGATGTTTATATGGACGAGAAGATCGAAAGATACATTGTCGATATCGTATATGCTACACGTACGCCGAAGGACTATAATCTCGGTAAGCTTGCGAACCTGATTTCATATGGAGCATCTCCACGTGCCAGCATTTCTCTTGCTGCGGCTGCAAAGGCATATGCGTTCATCAAGAGAAGAGGTTATGTGATTCCTGAGGATGTTCGTGCCGTATGCTATGAGGTTCTCCGTCATCGTATCGGACTCACTTACGAGGCAGAGGCAGAGAATGTGACTACGGATCAGATCATCTCTGAAATCATCAATGCTGTAGAAGTTCCTTAATAGATTGCCGGTCGGGCCGGCAATGACATTTTATGAGCAATTTATCAGCAAATGACCTTCTGAGGAAGGTGAGGAAGATAGAGATCAAGACCAGGGCTCTGTCGCATCAGATCTTCGCTGGAGAGTACCATTCGGCCTTCAAGGGCCGTGGTATGGCCTTCAGTGAGGTGCGCGAGTACCAGTATGGGGACGATGTGCGTAACATGGACTGGAATGTTACCGCACGTCTCCGTAGCCCGTATGTCAAGGTCTTTGAAGAGGAGAGGGAGCTGACTGTCGTGCTTCTGGTGGATGTGAGCCGTTCGCGTCTGTTCGGTACGGTCGGTGCGAGCCGAAAGGATATGCTTGCCGAGATCGCAGCTGTGCTTTCGTTTTCTGCCATCATCAATAATGATAAGGTGGGTGCATTGTTCTTCAGTGACAAGGTGGAGAAGTTCATACCTCCGAAGAAAGGCCGCAGCCATCTTCTTCATATCATCAGGGAAATCATCGAATTCGAGCCGACTACCGACGGTACGGACATTTCGGAGGCCTTGCGTTATCTGACCAATGCCATCAAGAAGAAATGTACCGCCTTTCTTCTGTCTGACATGATCGATGTCAACAAGGACGGAACTCCTCGTTATGAGGAGGCTCTGAAGGTGGCTGTAAACCGTCATGACCTTTCGGTCATCGAAGTCTATGACCCGCGCGAGAGGAGCATTCCTGATGTGGGACTGATCCATATAAAGGACTCGGAGTCCGGACAGTCTGCCTGGGTGAATACTTCTGACAGGAAGATGAGGACGGCGTACGAGGAGTGGTTCCGTAATATGGAGCAGACTTCGTCGCGTCTGTTCTTGAAATATAATGTAGACAAGGTCAGCATCGCTCTTGATGACGATTATGTCAAGGGCCTTATGACCCTGTTTAAAAACAGATAGTTATCTATGCGTAAAGCATTTATATATTTGACTCTGCTGCTGAGTTCTCTGTCGCTTTCTGCGCAGGAGGCTGACACGCTTACCGTGTCGGATTCCGTAAAGGTACCGCAGGGCAGGTCCATTCAGATGAACGGGAGTTTCCTGCAGCCTCTGCAGGAGAGGGATTCCGTGCTGATCGCTGACCAGCTGCTGTACGGATTCGAACTGAAGCAGGTTGAGGAAGGTACGCGTTTCGCTCTTCCTGAGTGGAAGAATGATGAGAAGGGTGGCGTGATGGCGATAAGCCCGTGGATCGTCGATACTGTAGGTGTGAAGAAGCAGAAGAAAGGTATGCCCGAACTTCTGGACATAAGGAGTGCCATCGTGATCACATCCTTTGATGAGGGTGTATACGAACTTCCTTCGATCATGGTAGGGCGTCTGTCCAAGGATGGAGTGATCGATACTCTTGTATTCGACCCTATACGCCTGGAAGTAAAGACCATGCCTGTGGATACGGCTACATTTGTACCTCATGACATCAAGGGACAGATCAGATATCCTTTGACCTTTGCGGAGATTCTTCCGTGGCTTGCTGCCTTCTGGATTCTTTCCGTACTGGCCATCGTCGTCGTGTGTCTTGTCATGATGCACAAGAGGAAGAATGATCCTGCGTATGTGCGTACGGATCCTGCACATATCGTCGCATTGAGGGAACTTGACAAATATCGCGGAAGCAAGATGTGGGTCCCTGAAAAGCAGAAGGTCTTCTATTCGGGTGTTACCGATGCTCTGAGAGAGTACATCTCTTCGAGATATGGCGTGTCTGCAATGGAGATGACGACAGCGGAGATTTTTGCAGATATGAAATCTACTGATGTTCCTAAGGAACTTCTGTCGGAGATTCAGGACTTGTTCGAACGTGCCGATTTCGTGAAGTTTGCGAAGTATGTGGCTTCGGATGAGGATAATGCCTCTGTGCTTCCGCTTGCGGTGCGTTTCGTTACGGAGACTTACCAGACAGAGGTTCAGGAGGAGAACGGGGTTTCTAATGATGGAGGGAACAAGTAATGTATTTTGAGTATCCGAGACTTTTATGGCTGCTTGTGATACCGGCTCTGCTGGTGTTGCATTACATATATCTTGAGCTTGCGGACAGACATCCTCATCTGAGAGTGTCAACTTCTGTTCCATGGACTCTGAAGCGCAGCCTGTTCCTGGGTGTCATGCGACATGTTCCTTTTGTCCTCAGGATTTTTGCTTTGTCGATGGTCATCGTTGCGATTGCACGACCTAGATCTTCAGAGCAGATGGAGAGAGTTGATACGGAGGGTATCGACATCATTCTTGCCATGGACGTTTCGACATCCATGCTTGCAAGGGACCTTACTCCGGACCGAATCAATGCATCAAAGGATATTGCGATCGAGTTCATTTCTCAGCGACCTTCAGACAGAATGGGTATAGTGGTCTTTGCAGGAGAGAGCTTCACTCAGTGTCCGCTTACTACCGACCGTGCGACGCTCATCAATCTGATGAAGGAGGTTCAGACCGACATCATCGAGGACGGTACAGCCATTGGTAACGGTCTTGCGACTGCGGTTGCAAGAATGAAGGACTCTGATGCAAAGAGCCGTGTTGTGATCCTTCTCACCGACGGTGTGAACAACAGGGGAGAGATTTCGCCGCAGATGGCTGCGGAGATCGCCAAGACATACGGTGTACGCGTCTATACAATCGGTGTCGGAAAGGAGGGAATGGCTCCTTATCCTGTGATGACTCCGTGGGGCGTGGAGATCCAGAATGTACAGGTTGAGATAGATGAGGCGCTTCTTTCGGAGATTGCCGAGTCCACCGGAGGCCGTTATTTCAGAGCTACTGACAATACGAAGCTGTCAGAGATCTACAGCGAGATCAATAAGATGGAGAAGGCCCGTACGACAGTGGACAGTTTCCCTATATATAAGGAACTGTTCGGTACATATGCACTTCTTGCCTTGTTGGCGCTAATGTTGGAACTTTTTATTAACTGGTTTGTGTTGAGGAGGTTGCCATGTTAAGTTTTGCACAGGCTCAATATCTTTTTCTTCTCCTTCTGATACCGTTCTTCTTCATCATCCAGGCCCTCGTGCTCAAGATGCGCAGAAAAAGGATCAGAAAGTTTGGAGATGAGGCTCTTGTGGCCCAGCTGATGCCTTCTTATTCGAAAGGTAAGGTATGGGTGCGTGTCATCCTGTTCTCTATAGGTTTCTTCTTCTTTGTGATCGGTCTTTCGAGACCTCAGATCGGAGCGAAGCTTAAGGAGCATGAGACGAAGGGAGCTGAGATCATGATTGTTCTCGATGTTTCCAACTCGATGCTTGCGGAGGATTATTCTCCTAACAGACTTGAGAGAGCGAAACTTGCGATATCAAGACTTGTGGACAAGCTTCGTGATGACCGTATCGGTCTGATTGTGTTTGCGGGCAATTCATTTGTCCAGCTGCCGATCACTACCGATTATGTTTCTGCGAAGATGTTCCTTAATTCGATCACGACAGATTCTGTTCCTGTTCAGGGTACTGCGATCGGTGATGCGATAAATACTGCCATCAGGAGCTTCAGTGCACAGAGCGAGAAGAGCCGCGCTGTGATTGTCATTACTGATGGTGAGAATCATGAGGATGATCCTGTCGCTGTTGCTGAGCAGGCGGCCGAGATGGGGATCAGGGTGTTTACTATCGGTGTGGGTTCGCCTGAAGGTAAGCCGATTCCGATGGATGGTGAACTGCTGAAGGATAAGGATGGGGAGATTGTGGTGACAAGACTGGATGAGAAGGTGCTTCAGGATGTCGCTCAGGCTGGTAACGGTGTGTATGTGCGTGCCGGAAACAGTGAGTTCGGACTTAATCCTGTCATCGACAATATCAAGAGGATGGAGGACGAGATGTATAGTTCGATTGTGTTTGAGGAGTTTGATGAGCAGTTCATGTATTTCCTGGGTATCGCTTTGTTCTTTTTTGTCATTGAGATGTTAGTGGGTGACAGAAGGTCAAGGAAGCATTTGTTTAACAGATAGTCATAATGAAGAATATTAAATATATATTGGTACTTGTACTGTCCTTGGTGGCGGCGACACAGGCGGAGGCGCAGGTGGACAAGAGGGATGTGCGAAGGGGTAACCGGGAGTTCAGGAAGGAGAACTGGAGGGCGGCGGAGATCGATTACCGCAAGGCTCTGGTCAAGGATTCTCTATCTGTGGCTGCCAATTACAACCTAGCCAACACTCTTTTCCGTGAGGGTGATGTGGAGCAGGCTCAGAAGGTGATGGAGACTGTAAAGGAGGTGGCTCCTGCGAGCGCCTCTGCTGCAGATTACTATTATAATCTCGGTGATGTTGCCATTGCCCGCCAGGACTGGCATGGTGCTGTTGATGCGTTCAAGGAATCGCTTCTGAGAAATCCTGGTGATCTTTATGCAAAGGAGAACTATATATTTGCTAAGAAGAAGCTGGAAGACCAGCAGAATCAGCAGCAGAACCAGGACCAGAATCAGGACCAGAATGACCAAAATCAGGATCAGAACGATAATCAGAACGATAATCAGGACGATCAGAATCAGGATCAGAATGATGATCAGAATGACCAGAACAAGGATCAGAACGATCAGAACCAGGATCAGGATAACAAGAATGATCAGAATAAGGACCAGAATCAGGATAAGCAGCAGAATAATCAGGGACAGCAGCCAAAGATAAGTCCACAGGCTGCACAGCAGATGCTGCAGGCTATTCAGGCAAAGGAAAAGGAGACTCAGGACAAGGTCAACAAGCAGAAGGCTGAGGCCCTGAAGTCAAGACAGAAGGAAAAGAACTGGTAATAGAGGAGAAGAATATATGAGAAGACTGTTGTTGACAGCTATTTTCGCTTTATCTGCATTCGTCGCATTCGGACAGACCGACATCAAGGTTGAGGCTCCGAACGTGGTGGCTGCAGATGAGCAGTTTAATGTAACGTTCATTATTGAAGGAGAGAATAATCCGACGGATTTTCAATGGTCGTCCGGAAGTGATTTTCAGGTGTTGTGGGGACCTCAGTCAGGACGTTCCACCAGCATACAGATCATTAACGGAAAGCGCAGCAAGTCTGTGCAGTCCACATATACCTATGTGCTGAGACCAGTTGCATCAGGAAAGTTCAGTCTGCCTCAGGCTACTGCCAAGGTGAACGGAAAGGAAATCCGTTCGTCTCAGGTGTCGATTCAGGTCGCTGCGGCAGGTGCGGCTTCTTCGTCTTCGTCTTCGCAGAGCCAGTCGCAGAGGCAGTCGTCAGGAACCACTCAGCAGTCACGTGCTGCGGGCATCCAGGATAGCGACATATTCCTCAAGATGGAACTCAGCCGTACGAATGTAGTTGTGGGTGAACCGATCATAGCGACCCTCAAACTTTATCAGAGGGTGAATATCGGCGGATTCGAGAATGTCACTTTCCCTACTTTCGACGGATTCTGGAGCCAGGAGATTGAGGCTCCTACCAATATTGAGTTTACTAGAGAGGTGTATGACGACCAGATATATAACTCTGCCTTGTTGAGGAAGTTCGTGATTATTCCTCAGCAGCAGGGACAGGTGAAGATCGATCCTGCTGAAATGGTCTGCCTTGTGAATATCCGAGTTTCTCCAGGTGGAAACAGCATTTTTGACGGCTTCTTCGATGATTACAGGACTGTCCGCAAAAAGGTTTCAACAGGCCCTGTGACTGTAAATGTGTCTCCGCTTCCTGGCGGTGCACCGGCTTCGTTCGGTGGTGGAGTGGGTTCGTTCTCGATATCTGCAAAGCTCAGCAGAGATACTTTGAAGACCCACGAGGCGGCATCTCTTCTCGTGACTCTGTCCGGAAAGGGTAATATCTCGCTTCTCGAGGCCCCTAAGGTCAAGTTCCCGCCTGATATGGAGGTGTATGATACCAAGATCTCAGAAAAAGTCGACAAGGGCGGTCTTTCAGGAAACAAATATTATGAGTTCCCGTTCATCCCTAGAAGTCATGGTGACTTTGTCATAGAGCCGATAAAGTATTCGTACTATGATGTCAATCAGGGCAGATATGTGACCCTGGAGACAGCTCCGATTCCTGTAGTGGTAGAGCGCGGTAACGAGACTGATGCAGGCGGAGTGGTCCTCACTACACCTTCTCAGAGAGATGTGAAGACCTTGGGCAGCGATATCCGCTTCATCAGCACAAAGAACCCTGGGCTTGACTCAAAGGGACAATTCCTTGTGGGTTCTCTCCTGTTCTGGATATTCGCTGTGATTCTTGTTATTCTTGCATTTGTGTCATGGATCGTATTCCGAGGAATGGCAGCAAGAAAGGCTGATGTTGTGGGAACAAGAAACAGAAAAGCAACCAAGATGGCTCTGAAGCGTCTGCATCTTGCAGATACATTCCTCAAGCAGAATCTTTATACAGCCTTCTATGAGGAACTTCATAAAGCCCTTCTCGGATTCATCTCAGACAAGCTGAACATCCCTGTGGCAGAGCTTTCAAGAGACAGGATCTCGGATGCTCTCAGAGAGGGAAATGTGGATCAGAAGTATGTGGATACATTCATTTCTATCCTTGATGCTTGTGAATTTGCACGATATGCTCCAGACTCAGGACATGATGCGATGGCTGCACATTATTCGGCGGCCGTGGATGTGATATCTTCGATAGATTCTGATATGAAGGGAAAGAAGACCTCAGTAAAGACCTATGCGGTCGTGATCATGCTCATGATGCTTATGCCGATGGCCGCATCTGCTCAGAATGATTCATATGTGGATTCGTTGTGGAATTCGGCTAATGCCGCATATGTGGACGGAAGATGGGCGGATGCCGTGAAGGATTATCAGATGATTTCAGGAATGGGCTTTGAGTCAGCGTCGCTCTACTGCAACACCGGTGATGCATTCTTCAAGGATGGAAATGTGCCGATGGCGATTCTTTATTATGAAAGAGCGCTCAAGCTTGATCCGTCATATGAGGATGCCAGATATAATCTTGACCTTATGAACGCAACCATCCAGGACAGGATCGATCCTGTTCCAGAGTTCATCCTGAAGGTGTGGGCACGTGATGTGTGCTATATAATGGATTCCGACGCTTGGGCGGTATGCTTCCTTGTTTTCCTTGCTCTGACTCTTGCAATGGTGCTTCTGTTCATCCTTGCACCAAGTGCTGCCGGAAGACGTGCGGGATTCTTTACCGGTATTGTGCTGCTTATCTGCGCTTCTTTCTCGATAAGTTTTTCTCTCTGGCAGAAGAAGGATTACATGAATGCGGACGATGCAGTCGTTATGCGTCCTGTGGCTTCTGTCAAGAGTTCCCCTTCTGCAGAGTCTTCGACTGACCTGTTCATCCTTCATGAAGGAGCCAAGGTGCGTGTGCTGGATGTGGTGGGATCATGGAAGAAGATCGAGCTTGCAGACGGCAGACAGGGATGGCTTCCGTCAGAGGATATGGAAGTGATATAGACCAATAAGTAAAACCAAACTAATAACCATGAAACGAATTATTTCTCTCATTCTCTTTGCTTTCGCTCTGGGAATGTCTGCCTATGCGGCATCTGCATCCAAGGAGGTTCTTCCTGACTGGCAGGATCCGTTTGTTCTCCAGAAGAACAGGATGCCTATGTCTTCTCATTTTGAGACAGACGGTCTGAAACAGATCCTTAACGGTACTTGGGACTTCTGCTGGTATGAGACTATCGATTCCCGTTCTAAGGATTTCTACAAGGCGGACTTTGATGCATCGCAGTGGGATACCATGCCTGTACCAGGACTTTGGGAGATGAACGGATACGGTGACCCTGTCTATGTCAACGTCGGTTACGCATGGAGCGGCCATTATAACAGCACACCTCCGTTCCCTGCCCAGTGGCATAACTATGCAGGTCAGTACAGAAGGACTTTCGTCCTGGATGAGCAGTGGACAGGCAAGGATGTCTTCCTCCACATCGGTTCCGCAACTTCAAATGTGCGCGTTTGGGTAAATGGAAAGGAAGTCGGCTATAGCGAGGACAGCAAGTTAGAGGCCCGTTTCGATATCACAAAGTATGTGAAGCAGGGAGAGAATCTTATTGCTCTTGAAATCTTCAGATGGTGCGACGGTACCTATATGGAAGATCAGGATTTCTGGAGATTCACAGGTATTGCGAGAGATGTCTATGTGTATTCGCGAGAGAAGAACAGGATTGAGGATATCCGCGTGGTGGCTTCTGCTTCCGGTGAGGCTTCTTTATATACAGAGGTAAGCAAGGGTGTGAAGTCTGTGCACTATACAGTGTCTGATTCGTTCGGAAAGGAGGTTGCTTCCAAGACTGTCAATGTTGCGTCTAAGGAGCGTTCTGAAAGGGGACTGCCTGTTGTCAGAACATCTGTCGATGTTCCTGCAGTAAAGCAGTGGAGTGCAGAGACTCCTTGGCTCTATACTCTTAATGTGGCAGTATGCGATAAGAACGGCCAGACTGAAGAGACTACAATCGAGATCGGTTTCAGAGATGTTAAGATCGAAGGCGGTCAGCTTCTTGTGAACGGCCAGCCTGTCCTTATCAAGGGTGCGAACAGACATGAGATGAACCCTTACAAAGGATATATCGTGACTGAGGCGGATATGATTCAGGATATTCTTATTATGAAGAAACTGAATATCAATGCAGTGCGTACATGTCACTACCCTGATGACAACCTCTGGTACTCGCTTTGTGACCGTTATGGACTCTATGTCGTGGATGAGGCCAATGTGGAGTCGCACGGTATGATGTACGGTCCTGGAGTACTTGCCAAGAATCCTGACTTCGAGTCTGCCCACGTGGACAGGGCTATCAGACTTGTCAAGAGAGATTTCAATCATCCGTCTGTCATTATCTGGAGCCTTGGAAACGAGGGCGGCGACGGCCCGAACTATTATGCATCATATGATGCTGTGAAGGCGTTCGATTCTTCTCGTCCTGTACAATATGAACCTGCAATCTGGAGCGGAAAGACAGATATCTTCTGTCCTATGTATTACGATTACAGAGACAGCGAGAAATATGTCTCTTCAAATCCTGAGAAACCTTTGATCCAGTGCGAATATGCTCATGCTATGGGTAACTCTATGGGCGGTCTCAAGGAGTATTGGGACCTCATCCGCAAGTATCCTTCATATCAGGGCGGATTCATCTGGGACTTCGTGGACCAGGCTCTCAAGTGGCCTTCCGCTGCTGCAGGAACCGATCATGTGTTCGTGTACGGAGGTGATTTCAACGATTACGATCCATCTGACAATTCTTTCTGCTGCAACGGTATCATCGCGGCTGACCGTACATATCATCCTCATGCTTATGAGGTTGCATACCAGTATCGCTCGATCCATACATCTGCCGAAGATGTCCTCGGCGGTGTCGTGAATGTATATAACGAGTATTTCTTCATCGACCTTTCGAGGTATATGATGGAGTGGGATATCGAAGTGGACGGCATGAAGGTCCTTAAAGGGGTTGTGTCAAAGCTCGATGTGGCTCCGCAGAAGACAGCAAAGGTGAAACTCGGCTATAATGAGGCTGATGTTCTCGAGGCCTGCGGTGCAGAGAACCTTGCCGATCACGATGTCTATCTCAATGTACGTTATGTCCTCAAGCGTGCTGACGGTATTCTTCCTGCAGGCTCTGAAGTGGCATATGATCAGATCTGCCTCAATGAGGCTGTGCTTGCTTCTCTTGAGAATGTTTCAGGACTTCCATTATATATTGAAAACGGCAGCGTGCATACTTTCTACGGTGACATGACATTCGAGGGCTCGGCTAATGTACGCAAGGCCCCATGGAAGGCTGTGTTCGATGCTTCTGTCGGTGCTCTTGTCGGTTATGAACTCGGTGCAAAGGCTCTTATTGAAAATCCTGTGATGCCTTGCGTTGCAAGAGCGATTACAGAGAATGACCTCGGTGCAAAGCAGGACAGAAGACTTGACATGTGGCGCAAGGCTGAGTTCAAGGTGTCTTCATTTGATGTGTTCGAGACCGACAGCTGCTATGTTGTTGAGGTTGCTTATGCTACAATCGGCGAGGCTGCTGATGTGAAGATGAGATATGAGGTATATGCTGACGGAACAGTGGCTGTAACAGAGTCTCTTTCTGATGCCGGAAAACTTTCTGAGGCTCCTATGCTTCCTAGATTCGGTGTTGATTTCGCCATGAACGGTGAGTATTCTACATTCGAATTCTTCGGAATGGGTCCTCATGAGAACTACAGCGACCGAGTTTCTTCTGCTCTTATGGGACATTATGTCCAGAGGGTGGAGGATCAGTACCACTATGGTTATGTGCGTCCGCAGGAGTCTGGAACAAAGACTCAGATCAAGTGGATGCGAGTGCTCGATGATAATGGTGCCGGATTCGAGATCCGTTCGGATGTGAAGTTCTCAGCTTCTGCTCTTCCGTTCAGCTGGAAGGAGATCGATGTAAGGATGCTGGATAACAATCAGGCCCATTCTCTCGAACTCAGGACGAAGGTTCATGAGGGTGAGCGTTCTCTCGGAAAGACCTGGGTCAATGTGGATATGGCACAGATGGGACTTGCCTGTGTGAATTCATGGGGAGCATGGCCTCTTGAGCCGTACAGAGTCAATGCCCAACCTTACGAGTTCAGATTTGTGCTTACACCTGTAAACAACTAGCTGTTTCATGAAGATATATATAATGAGACATGGCGAGACTGCCTGGAATGCGGCAAACCGCGTTCTGGGCAGAACTGATATGCCATTGAATGAAAAAGGTCGTCAGCAGGCGGCAAGGGCGGCAGAGGAGATGAAATCGATTCCCTTTGATGTGATCTACACATCCTGCTTGAGCCGTTCGATGGAGACAGGACTTGCAGTTGCAGCTCTGCAGAAAGGCTGCCCGGTAATCCATGAGCCGTGTCTGAATGAACACGATTTCGGCGATTTTGAGGGACAGGACAGACTTTCGGAGGAATATCAGAACGAGAAGAGGAAGTGCTTCATGAAGTATCCGGGAGGCGAATCCTTTCTCGACGTTGCTGCCAGAGTATATCCTTTCATAAAAGGTATTCTGTCAGATCCTGACATGCAGGACAAGACCATTCTCATAACCTCTCACGGAGGTATCTGCCGAGTTATCTCCAGCTATTTCTGCGATATGGAGAACGAAGAGTTCATTTCCTTCGCCATGCATAACTGCGAATACCGGCTTATATATGCTGATTAAAAAATGCGCTCCACTTATTAATTATTAAGGGAGCGCATTTTTTTGCTATCGTGTCGAGTTTATTCCCACTCGATTGTTGCTGATGGCTTTGGTGAGAGGTCGTAGCAGACGCGGTTTACGTTTGGAACCTCAGCGAGGATACGGTCTGTGATCTTCATGAGGATAGGCCACTCGATCTGCTCGATGCTTGCTGTCATTGCGTCGATTGTGTTCACGGCGCGGATGATTACTGGCCAGTCGTATGAACGTGCGTTGTCGCGTACACCTACAGATTTGAAGTCAGGAACGACTGTGAAGTACTGCCATACCTTCTTGTCGAGGCCTGCTGCAGCGAACTCCTCACGGAGGATTGCGTCTGCCTCACGGAGAGAGTGGAGGCGGTCACGTGTGATTGCTCCGAGGCAGCGTACTCCGAGACCTGGACCTGGGAACGGCTGACGGTATACCATCTCATGTGGAAGACCGAGCTCTACACCGCAAGCGCGAACCTCGTCCTTGAAGAGCTGCTTGAGAGGCTCTACGAGTTCGAACTGAAGGTCGTCAGGAAGACCACCTACGTTATGATGTGACTTTACAACCTTTGCTGTCTTTGTACCGCTCTCTGCGATGTCTGGGTAGATTGTGCCCTGACCTAGGAAATCGATGCCGTCGAGCTTGCGTGCCTCTTCCTCGAATACGCGGATGAACTCGCCGCCGATGATCTTTCTCTTTGCCTCAGGATCTGCAACGCCCTCGAGGAGTCCGAGGAAACGGTCTGTTGCGTCAACATAAATGAGGTTTGCACAAAGCTGGTTTCTGAACACCTCTACCACATTTTCAGACTCACCCTTACGCATGAGACCGTGGTTTACGTGAACGCAGTACAGCTTGTCGCCGATTGCCTTGAGAAGGAGTGCTGCAAGAACAGAGCTGTCCACTCCGCCTGAGAGCGCGAGGAGAACCTTCTTGTCGCCGACCTGCTGGCGGATGAGCTCCACCTGGTCAGCTACGAAGTTCTTCATGTTCCAGTTGGCTTCTGCCTTGCATGTCTCGAATACAAAATCCTTGATGGCATTCTTGATGAACTCCTCGTCGTTTCCGAACTGAGCGAGCTTCACTTCGCAGAGTGCGTTGTCATGACCGGCTGCCATGACCGGAATACCAGCCTCGTAAATTTCAGGGAGAACATCGATCGCAACTCCATCGACCACGTTGTTAGGGCCACCGTTGATGATGATACCTTTCACATTCGGAAGAGCCTTGAGCTCCTCAACTGTTATGTCGTGCGGATGGATTTCGCTGTATACGCCCAAAGCACGGATTGCTCTCGCTACCACTGTGTTTTCATGGCTTCCGAGATCAAGAATTACGATCATGTCCTGTTTCATATTTTCTGTAGATTTATTTAGTTCGCAAAAATAAAAAAAGTGTTTCAAATATTTTATAAAAATATCTACTTTTGCAAATCTTTTCGACCGGAAAACCGGTCGCGGATTATCATGCGCTGTCAATTGCGCTAAATTTTGAAAAGATTAATTGTTAGCACATTATGCAAGATATAAGAAACATCGCGATCATCGCACACGTTGACCATGGTAAGACAACAATCGTCGACAGGATGATCTATCAGGCGCGTCAGGCACGCGAACAGGAGAAGTTGGGAGAACTTATCCTTGATAATAATGACCTTGAAAGAGAAAGAGGTATCACCATTCTTGCGAAGAATGTGTCTGTGGTATATAAAGGTGTAAAGATCAATGTGATCGATACTCCAGGCCATAGCGACTTCGGTGGAGAGGTGGAGCGTGTGCTTAACATGGCTGACGGTGTGATTCTTCTTGTGGATGCATTCGAGGGATGTATGCCGCAGACAAGATTCGTGCTCCAGAAGGCTATCGAGATGGGTAAGAAGCCTGTGCTCGTGATCAATAAGGTTGATAAGCTCAACTGCCGTCCTGAGGAAGTGCAGGAGGAGGTTTTCGACCTGATGTTCTCTCTCGGAGCGACAGAGGACCAGCTTGATTTCAAGACTATTTATGGTAGTGCAAAGCAGGGATGGATGTCATATGACTGGAAGCAGCCTACAACTGACATCACTGCTCTTCTCGATACTATTCTTGAAGAGATACCTGCGCCAGAGATGGTTGAGGGAACACCTCAGATGCTTATTTCTTCACTCGAGTATTCTCCATATGTGGGACGTATCGCTGTGGGAAGAGTTACACGCGGTTCGCTTCAGGCAGGAATGAACATCACTCTCTGCAAGAGATATGACATCCTCCAGAAGCAGAAGATCAAGGAACTTATGATCTTCGACGGTCTTGGAAAGGCTAAGGTTGAAGAGGTGAAGTGTGGCGACATCTGCGCAGTAGTGGGTCTCGAGGGGTTCGAGATCGGTGATACTGTTGCGGATTTCGAGAATCCTGAGGCACTTCCTCCAATCGAGGTTGACGAGCCTACGATGAGCATGCTCTTCTGTATCAACAACTCTCCATTCTTCGGTAAGGAGGGTAAGTTCGTCACTTCGCGCCATCTTAAGGAGCGTCTTGATAAGGAACTTGAGAAGAACCTTGCGCTCAGAGTGAAACCGGGTCCTAATGCGGATTCGTTCATAGTATATGGTAGAGGTGTGCTCCACCTTTCAGTGCTTATCGAGACCATGCGTCGCGAAGGCTTCGAGCTTCAGGTGGGACAGCCTAAGGTTCTCGACAAGATGATCGGCGGCCAGCGTTGTGAGCCTATCGAGAATCTTACAATCGACCTTCCTGAGGAGTTTGTAGGTAGAGCAATCGAGATGGTTACCCGCAGAAAGGGTGCGCTCATCCAGATGGAGGGTAGGGGAGACAGAACCCACCTTGAGTTTGACATTCCTTCAAGAGGTCTCATGGGACTCAGAAGCAACCTTCTTACGGCGACTCAGGGAGAGGCTGTGGTTGCACATCGTCTGAAGGGATATGAGCCATACAAGGGCGACATCGAGCGTCGTACAAACGGATCGCTTGTGTCTCTTGAGACAGGTGTTTCTGTGGCTTACTCAATGGACAAGCTTCAGGACAGAGGCCGTTTCTTCATCGAGCCGGGTGTGGATATCTATGAGGGACAGGTTGTCGGCGAGCACACACGTGACCGTGACCTCAACATCAATATCTGCAAGACAAAGAAGCTTACCAATATGCGTGCTTCAGGAAGTGATGACAAGGTTATGCTTCCGCCTCCTGTAGTGTTCTCGCTCGAAGAGGCGCTTGAGTATATCCAGGAGGACGAGCTTGTTGAGGTGACTCCAAAATCGATGAGATTGAGAAAGATCATTCTCAACGAAATTGAGAGGAAGAGAAAAAGTTCAGAGATAAATTGCTAATAACAAAAGTTTTTGTTACCTTTGCGGGCTCAAATCTATTTACGGGTCAGAATGAACGGAGAATTTATAATACCTTTAAATGGATTGACGACCGGAAAGCGTGAATTCGACTGGAGGGTCGGCAAGGAGTTCTTTGAGGCTTTTGAAAACTCTGAAATACTTGATGCTGAGCTTGTTGCGTCAGTGATGGTAGAGAAATCAGGACGTTATCTCGGGGTCGATTGTGATGTGACCGGAGACGTGACGGTGTCGTGTGACAGGTGTCTGGATGACCTGATTCTGCCGGTTGATGTGGAGGTCAGATTGAGTGTCAAGTATGGTGACGAAGAGTCTTCGGAGGAGCATCTTGAGGGTGAACGTGAAGTTATTTTCGTTCCTGAGACAGATGCTGAGCTGGATATGAGTCAGATTATTTATGACTATGTCTGTCTTGCTCTTCCGATGCAGAGGGTTCATGAAGATGGGGATTGCAATCCTGAGGCGATGAGATATCTTTCGGCAGGTGAGCCGGTAGAGATCGAGGCGGATGAGAATAATCCTTTCTCAGCTTTGAAGGACATGTTTAAATGATTATTAATAATTTAAAAATATAGAACAATGGCACATCCAAAACACAGAGTCTCTAAGCAGAGACGAGACAAGAGAAGAACACACGACGTTGCAGTAGTTCCAACGCTCGCTACATGTTCAAACTGCGGTGCAACTATCATGTACCACAGAGTATGCCCAGAGTGTGGCTACTACAGAGGTCGTCAGATCATTGAGAAGAAGGCTGAGTAATCAGCTTTCTTTTTATATGGCCCTGTAGTTCAACGGATAGAATGGAAGTTTCCTAAACTTTAGATAGCAGTTCGATTCTGCTCGGGGCTACGAGGAAGCCAGGCTGAAAAGCCTGGCTTCTTCTTTTTACGCACCCTTCAGGATGTTGGATAATTGCATGAAAATTTCTAAATTTGCATGTTAACATTATACGATTTTTAACATTAAAAAGGATAATATCATGAAAAAGGTAATAGCAACTCCAGATGCGCCAAAGGCGGTAGGTCCATATTCACAGGCAATCGAGGTGAACGGTACTCTTTACATCTCAGGTCAGATTCCTGTAAACCCTGCTGACGGAAAGGTACAGGAGGATATCGTAGCTGCAGCTCATCAGTCTCTTAAGAATATCGGTGCAATCCTTAAGGAAGCAGGTATGACTTATGATAACGTTGTAAAGACTACTGTTCTTCTCGCTGATATTGCTGATTTCAAGGCAGTTAACGAGGTTTATGCTGAGTACTTTACAGGTGACAAGCCTGCAAGAGCATGCTATCAGGCTGCTGCCCTTCCTCTTGGAGTAAAGGTGGAGATCGAGGCTATCGCTGTTAAATAATGAGCAGAAAGTCACTAATACTCTGTCTTTCGATTCTAGCGTTTCTGGTTGTCGGTACGGGCGTTGCTGTAGGCTTCCTGTATAAGGGGGTCGATTCCGACAAAGGGAAAAAGACTGTAAAGGTTTCTGAACAAGATCGATACAAGCTTCTGGCGGCAATCCCGTCAGATGCTGTTCTTGTTGCGTGCTTTTCTGACAAAGGGCCGTTCGACTCAAGAATGGCAGTGTCGCTGCATTACTCTGGAAAGCTTCTTCCTCTGTATGTGTACGATGCCGGAAAACCATCTGAAACAGGAACTCCTTCCGATGCTGCTGCGAATCTGATCGACAGTCTTTCCCGAAAAGGAATGACTGCGCGCTTTGCTGTTGCGGAGCGCTCTATGGTTGTGGCATCTGAGTCGGAAGTGCTGGTTCAGTCATCGCTGCGCCACATCGGCAAATCCATGTCAGTCATGGATGCTCCCGGTTTCGTGGAAGCTACGCAGACTGTCAGCGGAAGCAATGTGGTGTTCATGTCTAATGTGCATGCATCATATCTGATGTCTGCGGTATTTACCAAGAAATATTCGTCATATTCAAACTTCGTGTCCCGTCTTTCAGAGTGGACAGCATTCGATATCGCTGAGGCGTCAAAGAGCTTCTCGATGGATGGTTCAGTCGTATACGACGGTGATGCATCTGAATTCATGACAGTGCTTCAGAGTTCGGCTCCGTCGACGTCTGCACTTGCTTCGGTAGTTCCTTCGTACACCGTGTTCGCAGCATCGCTTCCTTTGGGAGGACTCGACGGTTATGTGAAGGCATATGAGGCGTTCCTTGATTCTCGTCAGATGCTTCAGAAGAATAATGCGAATCAGAAGTCACTTGCAGGTAAGGCTGGTATCACACCGTACGACTTGATGACCTCGATAGGTGTCAAGGAAGTTGCGGTCGCATCCTTCATGGTTGACGGCAAGCTTGAAAAGGTCAACCTCATCAGGACAAACAAGGATATTCCTGAAGTTCTTTTCAAGGGTACTGAAGGATTCTCGAAGAAGTCATATGTTCCCGGACTCCACTCTTGGCCGTATGCAGGATTTCTCTCTTCCGTTTTCGGAAACATGTTCTCTCTTGATGACGAGTCCTGCTTCACATGGATCAACGGATGGGTAGTATCCGGAAGCATGAAGGCAGTAGATGAGTATGTAAGCGGAAGAGCCCTCGGATACACGTTGGCGCAGTATATGTCTGATGCCTCGCATTCCGACATGCTGGCGGAACGTAAGTCTTCATTCGTGTCATATTTCTCATTCTCAGAGGATTATAAGATCCTTGACAATACTTTCAAGACATCTTTCCTGAATCTGATACAGCCTCTTTATGCCGATGCCGAGTTCAGTCCGATGGTGTTCTCGGTGACTCCTGGCAAGTCGAAGCCGTCTCTGTCTCTCGACCTGCTCAAGCTTACGCTTCAGAAGACCAAGGCTCCGTCTTTCGAAAGAGATACGACAGTCGTGGTGCCTAAGGGACCGTTCGAGGTGAAGAACTCCGGAACAGGCAAGATGAACAAGTTCTATCAGAACTCCCATCTGTCGCTCTGTCTGAGCGAGGACGGAAAGGATCTCTGGGGAATTCCTTTCAAGGAGCCTTTGTGCGGAACAGCTAACAATGTGGATTATTTTGCCAACGGCAAGCTCCAGATCATCTTCGGAGCAGGAAGCAAGATCTATCTCATAGACCGTCTGGGACGTTATGTGTCAGGATTCCCTGTAGATCTCAAGAAGGAAATCCTTCTCGGACCGGCTCTCTATGACTTCAACGGAACAAAGAAATACAATATTATGGTCCTTCATAAGGACAATACCCTTGAGATGTACAATCTCAAGGGAGAGAAGCCTTCTTCATGGAAGGGCATCAATGCTCCGGAGACTGTGAAGTCTCTTCCGGAGAGGATAAATGTAGGAGGAAACTCCTTCTGGGTGGTAAGGACATCCATCCAGACTCTGATCTATCCGTTCTACGGAGGTGAGCCTCTGACTGTATTCAAGGGAGATCAGATGATAAGACCTGACAGCGAGATCAAGACTGTCGACGGCACAACGGTTGAATGTGTATGCTACGACGGTAAGCGCAGGACCGTCAAGCTGAAATAAGATAATGTACTTTAACTAAGATAAAAATGGAATTCAAATCAGTAAACAAGGTATTCGAAGAGGCCTTCAAGAAAAACTGGGTTCGTCCGGCTATCTCGAACTATCAGGGAGAGACTCTCTGTTTCCGAGATATGGCCAGAAGAATCGAGAAACTGCACATCATGTTTGATGAGTGCGGCCTTGAGAAAGGCAACAAGGTTGCCATCTGTTCAAGAAACCAGGCTAACTGGGCCGTGTCGTTTCTTGCAGCAATGACATATGGCGCAGTACCTGTTCCGCTTCTTCATGAATTCAAGTCGGCTAACATCCACCACCTCGTCAACCATTCTGAGGCAAAGATCCTTTTCGTTGACGAAGTGATCTGGGAGGGACTTTCTGAGAGTGAAATGCCTGACGTGCAGGCGATCATACAGGTGAATACATTCAAGATCCTGTATGCCGCAGATCAGAAGATATACGAGGCTAAGGAGCATCTCAACGAGCTCTTCGGTAAGAAATATCCTGAGGCATTCGAGCCTGATATGATCAATTATTATGAGGATTCAGCAGACGAGCTTGCAGTAATCAACTATACTTCAGGTACATCCGGATTCTCTAAGGGAGTGATGATCCCATATAGGGCTATTTTGTCGAACATCGAGTTCGGTCGCAAGGTACTTCCTCAGCTGAACCACAACTCGAGAGTTGTTTCGATGCTTCCGTGCGCCCATATGTACGGTCTTATGTTCGAAGTTCTTTATGAACTTTCTGCAGGTTGTCATGTACACTTCCTGTCGCGACTTCCTAGTCCGAAGATCATCATGCAGGCGCTTGCAGATGTGAAGCCTAACATTGTGATTGCAGTTCCTCTCGTCATCGAGAAGATCTATAAGAGCAAGATCCAGCCTGTCCTTGAGAAGGAAGGCATCAAGTTCCTTATGAAGGTCCCTGGTCTCAACCAGGTTATCCTCAATAAGGTGCGTGAGGAGCTTGTAAATGCTTTCGGAGGTGAGTTCTATGAGGTCATCATCGGAGGTGCGGCATTCAACAAGGAGGTTGAGGCCTTCTTCAAGAAGATGGAGTTCCCGTTCACAGTGGGATACGGTATGACAGAGTGTGCACCTATCATCACTTACGATGACTGGAAGGAGGAGAAGCTCTATTCATGCGGAAAGGCTGCTCCTAATATGGAAGTGAGAATCGCTTCGGCGGATCCTGCAACAATCCCTGGCGAAATCCAGGTAAAGGGAGCAAATGTATTCCTCGGATACTATAAGAACGAGGAGGCTACCGCAGAGGTGTTTACTGAGGACGGATGGTTCCGTACAGGAGATATGGGTATTCTTGACGTTGACGGCTCATTGTTCATCAAGGGACGTACAAAATGTATGATTCTCGGCCCTAGCGGACAGAATATTTATCCTGAGGAGGTTGAGACAGTGATCAACAGCCAGCCATACGTTGTAGACTCGCTTGTTGTGGAGGATGACGGCGGACTTACAGCGCTCATCTATCCTGATTATGCACAGGGAGTGAAGGACGGAATGAATCAGGAGGCATTCGTGAAGTTCATGGAAGGAACTCTTCCGGAGCTTAACAAGGAACTTCCTAACTATGCAAAGCTCAAGAAGATCGAGGTTATGTCCGAGGATTTCGAACGTACACCAAAGAAGAGTATCAAGAGATATCTTTATCAGAGATAATTATGGAAAAATTTGACCGCAGTTATATCGAGATGGCAGGAGTATGGGCTCGTAACTCATACTGCAAGCGTCGCCAGGTCGGCGCACTTCTCGTGAAGGACAGAATGATAATATCTGACGGATACAACGGTACACCGTCAGGTTTTGAAAACATTTGCGAGGATGAGAACGGGGTTACAAAACCTTATGTCCTTCATGCTGAGGCCAATGCAATTTCCAAGGTGGCACAGTCCGGCAACAGCAGCAAGGGTGCCACACTTTATGTGACTGCATCTCCATGCATGGAGTGTGCAAAGCTGATCATTCAGGCAGGAATCACAAAGGTCGTCTATCGAGATGCCTATCGACTGACAGATGGAATCGATCTTCTGAAACGTGCCGGTATAGAAGTGGAACAGGTCTTGGACTAGTATGAGGAAATTCGACAATATGTTATTGGCGGCACTCCTGGGAGTAATCCTGGGAGTGCTTCTTACCTTGGTCTCCGGTAAGGTGGCGGACAAGAGGAAGTTTGATGGAGATTATAATCGTTGGCGTAAGCTCAACCTGATTCTTCAGGAGGTGCAGAAGAACTATGTGGATACCATCGACATGGTCGGCATGACTGATGCTGCTGTGGTTGCAGCCTTGTCAGAACTCGATCCGCATTCAGTGTATCTTCCTCCTGTAGAGCTGGAGGAGTCTGAGACCCAGCTCTCCGGTAACTTTGAGGGAATCGGTATTTCCTTCAATGTTCCAAGCGATACAGCAGTAGTCCTTAATGCCATACCTGGCGGTCCGTCTGAGAAGGCAGGACTTCTTCAGGGTGACAGGATCATCAAGGTGGATGATAGGGTAGTTGCCGGTGTGAAGATGCCTCAGGACAGCATGATCAGACTGATGAAGGGCCCTAAGGGAACAAAGGTGAAGATCACAGTGAACCGAGACGGTACCCTTATTCCGTTTGACATTATCCGTGACAAGATTCCAGTAAACTGCGTTGATGCTGCCTTCATGGTCGATGATCGTACCGGTTACATCAAGCTCTCCAAGTTCACAAGGACAACATACAAGGAGTTCGCCGAGGCAACATCAAAGCTTATGGCTCAAGGTATGAAGAAGCTTATCTTCGACCTCAGAGACAATACGGGAGGATATTTCGATCAGGCTCTTCTGCTTTCGAATGAATTCCTTCAGAGAGGGGAATGCATTGTCTATATGGAGGGACTTCATCGACCTCGACAGGTCTATGATGCGGATGGAAGAGGTTCTCTCAAGGATATCGAGCTCTCTGTCCTCATCAATGAGAGTTCTGCGTCGTCAAGTGAGATATTCGCCGGTGCTATCCAGGATAATGACAGGGGAGCGATCGTAGGAAGACGCTCTTTTGGAAAGGGTCTTGTACAGGAGCCGATCAATTTTACTGACGGATCCGGTATCAGACTTACAGTGGCCCGATTCCACACTCCTTCAGGCAGGTGTATCCAGAAGCCGTATGACGGAGATTATGACTATGACATATATGAAAGATATATGAGTGGTGAGATGACGTCAGCGGACAGCATGAAGGTGGATACTACTTCTGTATATTATACGACAAGAGGAAGACGTGTTTATGGCGGAGGAGGAATCATTCCTGATGTATTTGTTGCATTGGATACCACAAAGGCCACTCAGTTCTATGTGAAGTGCAACAGAAAGGCTACTCATATGCGATTCGCTCAGGCGATGTTCGACAAGTATCGCAGCAGTCTTACAGCTATCAACGATTTCGATACGCTCGATGCTTATCTGGATCAGATCGATCTCGGCTCCCAGTTCGTTGAGTTCGCTTCGCGTGTCGACGGTATCAAGCTGAAGAATGCCGCTGAATGGGAGGAGTCCAAGCCGTATATGATGCCTCAGATAAAGGCTCTGGTAGGACGTTTTTCAAAGCTCGGTGATGAGGCTTTCTACAGGTTCTACATTCCTGTAGATGACAATATCCAGACTGCCCTCAAACACTCCGGTAAACTCTACTAGACCAACCCTGATAAACAATCATCCCCTTCCGGGAGGAAAGCATTTCCCTAAGATTTCAAGTTTTCCGACGGAAGGGGATGATTGTTATTTACTCATTATGTTGTGATTTATACACTAGGTATCAGGCAAAAAGCAATATATACTCGTATTGGACTTGTACATTCTGTAATCCATTCACATATAATGAAGGGGAAGCGCACATTGCCACTCACAACTTCCTTAACTGAAGATAAAAGATTCATGATTCAATTCAGATATCATGCGCTTTAGATGTACAAATATACGAGAATCATAGGGTTTCATGTCATATTTTTTATCATTATTATGATTCATAATAGTTCTAAAATCTTCATCGCTTATGAGGCTCCTTGAATGTTTTTTTGTATACTTCAAGCATGCCATGTAGTATATTCGACCATCATGCTTATAATCTTTATACCTTTTCAATTTAATTTTCATAGGTGGAGT
Organism: Bacteroidales bacterium; assembly: GCA_017555965.1. Taxonomy (GTDB): domain Bacteria; phylum Bacteroidota; class Bacteroidia; order Bacteroidales; family UBA932; genus Cryptobacteroides. Next base: position 2,194 of record JAFZFH010000131.1, on the reverse strand, counting down.
TTTTTTGAGCCTTAAATTCAGAAGTACTCCGTTTTCATCACATTTCACAATCTCTCCGAGCTTTTGGATGTCTGATGGTATATAAGCAAGGGTTGCATAGAAGTTTTGGCTTTCAACAAAATCTGCTATATAATTGAAATTTACAATTGTTTCAGCAGGAAACATATATCCCACATTCGATATCGGGAAAGGTATATACAACATAGGATTTACAAAACGCACTCTTTGGGATGTAGTATACTCATCTAGTAATTCTTCTGTGGGTTTTGAAAATATTTTAGTTGTCTTTGCCCATAGTTCCCATAAAAGTTCATATACTGCTATTTGTGATGCCACATAAAAACTCTCCAACTTATTGTCAAAACAAGGATTCTTAAAAGCATTATATTTAAAAGTTCCATAAACTATATTTAAATTGTCTAATAAATAATCAGCTTGTAATTCCTCCAATACATACATTCCGCTGCATATATACCAGTCATCTAAATTATTTGGCTCACTAGATAAAACTTCAGGATAAGCGTTATAAAAACAATAGCTCAATCTTTCCTGATAAAAGTCTGATGCAAAGTCAATAGTCATATTGCCATTGATATACGCAGAATCTTCTAGCATTATATCTAACTCTGCCATATAAGGCTTTATTTTAATAGTGTCATTACCAACTTTTGTATACCAACAATCAAAATTCCCCTTATCACATTTTAAAAATTTTGCGTTTGGTATCCGAAGTGAGTTACGATGGCATACTATCGAGCATGGCATATTATTATGAGGTCGGATTCCGCTCCATTTATAGAGAGGAATAAACACATAAAGTAATATTACAGATATTATAATCCATAGTGCCCATATATATATTCTCTTCATCTTCTATTTTATTTTAAAAAACATAGACAACCAATCTTCTTGACCAACTGGGGAGTCAAGCATCTGTTGTAGGTTATTTTGAGAGACATTATCTGTCCTCAACTCATCCTGTGAATAGCTCATTATACCTTCTCCGCCATCAAGCATTCCCAATGTATGACCAACCTCGTGCGCACCGGTCGTACTAAGTTCATTGCTGTTAGGGCGAGTTTCTGAATAAGATCTTAGTACCTGTATTTTTCGTTTTTCCTCGGTTGTACCAGTTGTACGTGAAAGACTGAATTTATCGACCAATGCGTAAGTATTTGAACTCTTTTCAAATTTACTTGTGTTGTCGATAGGTATTACCTGTAAATCATAATTTACGGAATATTGTTTGCCTGAAGGAGATGTATAGACATCTTGCCTCTTATTCCAAAAACAAATAGCTTGATAGGCCGATTGTTTATCCTCATGGGTAGTATAATATGAGGCTTTAATAGTAATTGTGTTTCTACGTATAATTTTTTTAAAGATTTTTCCATCCGGATCCACAAAGTTTACCGGATTGCAGTTACAGTATGCGTAAGGACTGATGTGAGGATACTTTTCTGCCAGAGGGTCGATGGTTGTGAATCGTCCTAACTTCGGGTGCAGGTATCGTGCCGAAAAATCGTACAGACCGGTTTCAGCGCTCAGTTCCTTTCCGGTAAAGCGTAATCTGTTGTCAGAATTCTCACTTTCGGAGTTCGAGAACAAATCTCCGTACGGATAGTACTCGTTGGTCTGCACGACTTCTCCCGTCTCTGCAACAACAGCTCTCACACTGCCAAGATGATCTTTCAGGAAGAACATATATACAGGACTTCCACTACTGAAGTCCACATATCCGCCATCAAACAGAATCTTCTTCAGCTCACCGTTCTCGTAGATGAATTCTCCTGCGTAGTCCCTAACAACATCACCTGATCCTGAATACACCCTCTCCTGAAGTTTTCTTCCGTCTGCGCTGTAAGCGTAGTCAACGATTATACTTCTGTTGCCGATAGTGTGTCGCTGAGGCAGATCCAGAATATTGTACTGAGTAGATACTGCAACTCCATATGCAGATGATATCTGTCTTCCCTTTGCGTCATATGTAAGCGACTTGCCACTTATGGCCATCAGACGGTTTCCGATCAGATTCATGGCGATATTCTGACTATTTCTGTTCAGCAGTGCCATATTTCCATTGCGGTCGTATGCATACCTTTCTGATAAGGATCCTGTTACTGAACTGCCAGAATATGTTGCTGACACAAGTTGAGATAGATTATTATACCCAAACAGGTATCCCTTCTGCAGC
>JAFZFH010000130.1 GCA_017555965.1 Bacteroidales bacterium | reverse complement strand
TATCATCCCTGAGATGTTCAACAAGACTGAGATCAACCTCGACAAGGTGGTTAAGCTTTCTATCTCAGCTATCCTCAAGAGAAAGGCAATGGGTATCAACTACGGTACTATCGTAGCTGCTGAGGGTCTCTTCCACGAGTTCAAGGCAGAGGAGATGGAGGCTGCTGGCGTTCGCTTCTCTTACGATGACCACGGTCACCCAGAGCTTGGTAAGGTTTCTAAGGCTGTCCTCTTCAACGACCTCCTCGAGGCTGAGTTCAAGAAGATCGGTCTTAAGGTAAAGAGCCGTCCAGTAGAGATCGGATACGACGTTCGCTGCCAGGATCCAGTTGCTTACGACCTTACTTACTGTACAGAGCTTGCAATGGGTGTTTACCAGCTTTACAGCGAGGGCAAGACAGGTTGTATGGTTTACGTTGACTCATATGGCAACGTTTCTCCACTCTACCTTGCTGACCTCCAGGACCCTAACACTGGCAAGATTCCACCACGCGTAGTTGACATCAACGCAGGTACTGCACAGAACTACTACAAGTACATCGCTCACTACGTGACTGAGGCTGACTACGAGGCTGTCAAGGCTCTCGGCATCGAGAACCCTGAGGCTTACGACTTCAACAAGATTCTGGAGTGGTAGGTTTCCGATTGAAAACATAAGTTGGTAAATTGCTACTAACTGACAAATAAAGAGCTACTTAGGTGGCTCTTTTTTTTGTACCACATTTTTCGCCCCTTTGCAAAAAGGGGCTTTTTTATGCCCTGTTTTGTATCGTATTTGTATCGAGCGGTATTTTTTACATAATCTTGAGAGCCGGAACAGGTCAGTAGTTGTCCACTTTGTGGCACGTGGTGGCACGTGGTGGCACGCCATGGCAGTCAAAAGTGCCTGAAAACGACACTATAAACGGAACAGCGCAGTAGTAGCATGAGTTTTAAGAAGACCTGTAAAGTGTGTGGAAGAGTATTCTATTCGGCGAAATATTCTTCTAAATATTGCAGCCAGAACTGCTATGTGAAGTCAAGAAACTGGGCTTCACAAACCAAGCATGTGCTTGAAAGCCAAGGAGATAAAAGACATCTAAACGACATCCTTTACAATAAGGTATGTCCGCAGTGCAATGCCTCATTCACCGCCAAGAAGACAAACACCATATTCTGCTCTCAAAGATGCGGAAAACTCTATAGAAAGACTCAAAAAGACCTCAAGGAAGGCCTGAAGATTACCGGATTGTCGGCGGTTAATGCGGCGGTTAACAATGCAGGCTCTGACAAGAAATATAAAATACTGAAGTCCTGTGCGAATTGCGGGGCCCAGTTCCATGCCATGAAGGTCACCACCATGTTCTGCAGCAGCGCATGCGCCAGAAAGTTCAGAAGGGGACAGGATAGCAAGGAAAGAGCCGAGAAGATAACCGAGGATACCATTCGCAAGAGAGTGGAAATGAGAGACTTGGCATCTCCGGAAGCTGAGTATCTACGCCCTGAGGAAGCCGCCAGATATCTCGGGATCGGATTAAGGACCTTATATAGATATATGAGTGACGGACTCATATCCTCCAAGCAGCTGCCAGGCGTCACGGTCATCAGCAGGTCAGCTCTCAGGGCAATTCTGGCAGACGACGTATCGTTAAGAGTACGGACTAAGGCAAGCATCGAGGTAGCTTCCGAAAAGCATAATGACGTGCTCAATGGCGATTATATGACTATCCCGGAGGCAGCTGGTGAGTATGGTGTCAAGCTAGGGGTCATGCAGCACTATCTGAGAAGCAGCGATCTGAAATTCATAATGTACAGAAACACAAGATTCTACAAGAGGACGGAAGTCGACAGGCTTGTCCGTCGCAGAATCAAGGAAAGTCACCCTGAGATCACCCAGTGGTATTCTGTCGAGGATATCTTGAACAAGTTCAAGCTTCCGAAGTCCCGTTTCGAGTGGCATATTTACAAGCACCCTATCCCCAAACGTAAGGAAGGAGGCTATACATATTATTCGAAAACCCATGTGGATCAAGTGTTTGGATATCTTCTTGAGCAGGATAAATACTATTCGACAGATGACATTCTCGAAAAGTACGGCCTTGACAAACGCAAGACCGCAAAGCTAGTCCAGAGGTTCGATCTGCCTAAGATTTCAGCAGGAGGCCGGATACTTATCGAAAAGGAACCGTTTGACGCTTTCATGAAGCTGAATTCTTGAGGTACATTACAATCTCATTACACTCTTAATACTATTATCTTAAAATTCATAATTTTATTTAACCAATGCATTAATATTGCACCGTAATTATTTCACATGGCTATGACATCAGTAAATTTAAGACAGAGGAAAGGTGCCAAAGGGATGAATCACCTGTTCCTTGACTATTATCCGCCGCTGTTCAATCCAGTCTCCCGTAGGTCGACCCGTCGTGAGTCATTGGGTATGTCTATATACGCGGAACCGGCCAACGGCATCCAGAAGAATTACAATGAGGAGGTTCTCAGATTGGCCGAGGCCATCCGATGCAAGAGAAGCCTGCAGGTGATGAATGGCGATCTTGGCTTCATCGAGGAGTCATTCAAGAAGTGCGACTTTCTTGAGTTCTTCATGATGCGCGCAAAGAAGAAGAATGATGCCTGGATCCTGGCTCATGACATGTTCAAGGAGTTCATGAACGGCAAGTGTCTCTTTGAACATATCACAGTCCAGCTTTCCGAAGACTATAAGTACTGGCTTATGAACAATGCCATGTGCAGGGGAAAGAACTCTAAGAAGAAGCTTTCCCAGAATACCGCCTGCAAGTACTTCCTCATATATAGGGCTGTTCTGAAGGATGCGTACCGGTCGAGATGCATAAAGGAGAACGTCAACGACTTTCTCGACAACATCCCGACAAAGAAGGGAAGGAGGGAATATCTGACCTATGAAGAGGTTAAAAGATTATATGATGCTCCATGTGAATATGATGTGCTCAAGAGGGCATCGTTCTTTTCCATTCTGACAGGATTGAGATATTCGGACATAGCTTCACTCAAGTGGAGTGAGATTTGTGTCGCCCCGGATGGAAAGCCATGCATCAGGAAGAAGATCAAGAAGACTGATTCAGAGGAGACGATCTTCGTCAGTCAGCAGGCTGTCGACATCTGTGGCGAGCATAACGGATATGAGCTGGTGTTCCGTGATCTCTCCAAGTCCATGCTTCAGAAGCCTCTCAAGGAATGGCTCAAGAAAGCCAAGATACGCAAGCATATTACCTTCCACTGCTTCAGGCATACCAATGCGACACTGATGGTTTCTAATGGAGTTGACATATATACTGTCTCCAAACAGCTTACCCATACCAACGTGAAGACGACAGAGATTTACCTCCATTTGGTAGATCATAAAAGGAGAGATGCAGCTGAATCAATCGTTATCAAATGATGCTAAAGTATTACTTCTGATAACCCCTTACACAATTTTAGATGATAAATTATTAGCAAAACGATTATTTTCTTTGCGTGGTTAAATAAAATTATTAACTTTGTTAAAAATAATTATGATTATGAATGAAGAGTATACTTGCACTTTTGAAGAAAAGGAGGCCATAATCTATAGTGGACTGCTGGTATATCTGACCAGTCAGCTGGGAGAATATCTCACAGAGCAGCAGATTGAACTTATGGCTCAGGTACTGAAGAAATTCAGGACACGACCTGCGGATGTGGAGTTCAATGACTCATACTGCAAGGTGATCACCAATGACCCGGATGTAAGGAATATGATGATTCCGAGGAAGAAGCTGAGAAAGGATGAAGGGGCGATCCTTTTCTACAATGTCAGCCCGTATGCATTGCTTACCAGAAATCAGACAGCTCGTCTGGCAAAGAAACTGATGCCAAGGTTCTTTGCTACGGAAAAGACCATCAACTCTTCCTTCACCAGGTATGTGAACATATCTGAGAGCAGCATCGCCCGCCAGTCTGGCATCACGATAGAGAACCTTCCTCATCATACGACTTCTCATGTGGAGAAGGTGTTCTTTGAATTAGGAATGAACAATTTAAACAATAAGAAACATGGAAGAAAGACGACTAGGGTTTGATGACATGCCTAAGCTCGTGTCATCGCTCATCACGGAGGTAAAGACACTCTCGATAAAGATGGATACCGTCTGCAAGATGGTAGGGAATGCCAAATCTACCGGCAAGAAGATATTGTCTATCGACGAGGTCGCGGAGATGCTGCATAAGTCAAAGTCATCTGTATACAAGATGGTGTCTAGACATGAGATACCTTACTACAAGCAGGGAAATGTACTCTCCTTCATAGAGTCTGAGATCATCGAATGGCTTACGCAGTATAAGCATAACTCGACAGAGGCAATGATGGCAAAGGCGGAGGAATATCTGAACAGGTTTACCAAAAACTGAATTTCAGGAAATTGATTGTGTATTAGGATTAAAGTATTAAATTTGTACATTATAATGTACATCTAAAATAATGCTTTATGGTAATCATCAGTTCAGCGGAATTACGCAACAATATGAAGAAGTATTTGGATATAGCCAAGAATGAGAAGGTTGTTATTCAGAGGGGAAGAAATGAGACATTTGTGCTTGTGGCTCAAAATAATGCCACGGATGATGATTTGGCACGTGCGATAACCGTAGATGAGGTACTTGCGAAAGTGCGTGAAGGATTGACTGAAATGTTTGAGCGCAAGGAGGGCCAGAATATAGCATGACGAAAGTTTTGTTTCTCCCGGAAGTAGCGGAACAGTTCCTAGAACTTGCAGAGATACTTTACGAGAAAGGCTATCTTGGTTTCAAGGATGTCGCGATCAAATATTCTGAGCAGTTGTTCCTTGATATTCAAAGTAACCTGCCTCTGAAGGTAAAGAAGGGCGCTCCTACCTACTTCAAACGTTATGGCAATGACTTGTTTTACTCATCGTTTTCGAAAAACAAGCATACAACCTGGTATGTGTTTTTCAGTGTACATGAAAAGGAGGGAGATACTATTTATCTTGTCAGGTATTTGGGGAACAATCATGTCATAGCGCATCACCTCATTGAAGAAGACGAATCTCAGTGATAGGAAATGCATCTATTTTGAAGACTTGAGAACCATCTGTTCTGTCAGAGATACTCTCTAATGCTATCAGATCTATCTCAACTCCAATTTAAGTTGTATATTTGCATCGACAGATAGGTGGCATATGTTACCGGTCTCTGGAAACTAGCACACTCAGACACTCTTTTATGGGAGTGTCTGTTTTATTTTATTATCTTTGCACTGACTGACAGGTGCCTGAATGGCACGCCGCTATAAATCTGCAACGGCAGACATTCACTTTAAGGTGGGTGTCTGTTTTCGTTTCTTGAAATGTATTATATTTTTGAGTCAATTCCCAGGCATGATGCCGATGATTCGACGACAGCAGTCTGAATAAGGAGTTGGTAACTTATTCAGACTGTTTCTTATTTGCGGCTGCATCGTCCGGACGAATTGATCTCTCTTGCACTGAGGGTCATTTCCAGATTCCTCTGACCGTTGTCCTCATACAGGTATACCTTCAGCACCTGGTCGTCCGAGAGAGTCATCTTCTGGAACGAGTATGCTATCTTTGTCGTTGCTCCTGATTTGACAGAAAGCGATCCGTGCTTGCCGTTAGGGAAGATGGTCTTCTCGAAATGCACAGTCCTCTTGCTCCGCCTTCGGCTCTCGATCACGAATGTCGCATCCTTGGTCTCATAACTGACTCCGGAACGGTTCTCCAGAGACAATACCATGTATGTGATGTCACTGTATGACATGACCTCCTCACAGAGAACGGATATGCCGTGCTTCCTGTCTCCTATATGATACAGCTGCTGGTCTTCAAGGATCAGCTCCGAGAGCAGGGGAGCATCACCGCTTCTATTGAGAGATACCTGTTTCCCGTCAATGCTCTTGTTTGCCCTCATGTCTCCGATAAGACTGTTCGGAGAGAGGGCGTATCCCACGATATAGGTATGGATCCTGCCGTTCGATTCAAGGGCTGACACACTTGTAAGAGTGTCAAAGGCCATGCGTGCCTTTATGGCAAGCATGTTCCTGTTCTGGTCGATGATCTTTGCAGCCACAGACTGACCGTTGGACAGATCCACGTACGTCAGGTCAGTGTCGAAGATGATGTGCGTTGTGTAAATATCTGACACCCAAAGAGTATCCGTCTGGGCATAACTGTAGTAACGGTAGCACATCAGTATGATTACTATCAATGTTATCTTTAATATACGTCTCATAGGTTCTTTCTTTTGACGATGAAGAAACTGTATCCTGACGGGACTGTCACTG
>JAFZFH010000025.1 GCA_017555965.1 Bacteroidales bacterium | reverse complement strand
CCAGTATCGGATTTGTTTACCTGTGAAGCAGATGAGCTTATTGGGCGATTCACCAAGATTTGTAAGCTCCAAGATGAAGCTTTGATTGCCGAGATGATAGAGAATTTCAAATTGGAATACATTGTTTTCTTCCCGGATAATCTGGAATTGACATTTCCGGTCGAGGCTTTACCGGAGTATGGTGTTTCCCATGGAATGGGATTTGACTATAATGAGGAAGTACGCGCGCTGCTTCAGCCGTGGGCTGTTCCGAAGGGAAGAGAACAAGGATAAACACAATTAAGGAGGTGCCCCATTATGGCAAAAAAGAAAAAGAAGCAGTCCGTGAAAGGGCACTTGATCAGTATCTGTTTTTACACGGTCATCGGTGTCATTTTGGGTTTTGCTATGATCTCCTTTGTAGAGTGGCAGCTTCCAGAGGGTATTTCTTCTGGTGAGAAGATTTTTCGGCTCTGTACCACACTGGTTGTTCTTTATCTTGCCGTCCTGATCCACATTGTCTTTCATGAGGCAGGACATCTGATCTTTGGCCTGATGAGCGGCTACAAGTTCTCCTCTTTCCGAATCGGCCGCCATATGCTGATAAAGGAAAATGGAAAGCTGGTACATAGAAAGATCAAGATCGCCGGAACCGGTGGACAGTGCCTCATGGTTCCACCCGAGATGGTGGGCGGCAGATTCCCGGTGGTTCTGTATAACCTGGGCGGTTCTATCGTCAACCTTGTTGTTACCGCACTGATGATTCCTGTTTTCGCAGCAGTTGATAAGAGTAGTGTTTTCGCATTATTCTTCTTCCTGTTCATCGCTATGGGTATCATTACGGGACTCAGCAACGGAATTCCTATGCGGACCAAGACCGTTGACAATGACGGTTACAACGCGATTTCTCTGGGAAAAAGCAAGGAGGCTATGCGTGCCTTCTGGATTCAGATGAAGGTCAACGAGCAGCTTACTAAGGGTATCCGTACAAAGGATATGCCTGAAGCGTGGTTTGAGGTGCCTTCGGATGAGGCCATGAAGAACCCTATGGTCGCGACCATTGGCGTCTATGCCGCCAGCCGGTTGATGGACCAGCATCGTTTTGAGGAGGCAGGTAATCTCATTGACCATTTGCTGGAAATTGAAAACGGTATGGTAGCATTACACCGGAATTTGCTTATTTGCGATCAGATCTACCTGGAGCTGATCGGTCAGAACCGGTCTGACAGAGTGGAAGCGCTTTATACCAAAGAACTGAAGAAGTTCATGAAGGCGATGAAAACCTTCCCGTCAGTGATCCGACTGGAATATGCCTATCGTTTGTTGGCTGAGCACGATTCCCAGAGTGCAGCCAAATCTATGGCGGCATTTGAGAGAGTTGCCGTTACATATCCTTATCCCAATGACATCAATACCGAAAGGGAACTGATGGAAATTGCAGCAAAGATCAGCTCAGGAGAAGCTAATGTATAATCAGACAAGAGACGAAGAAGTTGTTCTTCTAAAGAAAATGTGGCTTGGTGAATCCGTTGCTTGCCCCAAGTGCGGTAAGGAGCAGCTTGTACATCTTCATAAGAAGGCAAAGAAGAGTAATTGTGATTGGAAGTGTCCTTCCTGCGGAGAAATCTTTCGAACGATTAATATGCTGAAACAACTTCCCAACGATTAAGAGAGATAAGAGAGGGTATTACCCATGGCAAGAAAGTCCACGAAAGAGAATAAGAATATCTATCAGCGCACCCGTGAGATGCTGGAACTGACCCGTGAGGAGGCTTCAGAGCTTCTGGAAACCGTGTCTCCGGAACGGATTGAGAAAATTGAGAGCGAACGTTCCATGCCCCATCCGGATGAAGTGCTGCTGATGTCCGATAAATACAAGCAGCCCACGCTCTGCAATCACTATTGTGCAAATCAATGTCCTATTGGTCAGCAGTATGTTCCTGAAATCAAGGTGAAAGACTTGTCCCAGATCGTACTGGAAACCATCGCATCCCTCAATAAGATGCAGAAGCAAAAGGATCGACTCATTGAGATTACGGTAGACGGTCAGATTTCTGAAGATGAGCTGGCTGATTTCGTACATATCCAGGAGGAACTGGAGAAGATCTCCGTTGCCGTGGAGACGCTGCAGCTTTGGTGTGAGCAGATGTTGGATACCGGTGCCATAGACCGCGAACAGTATGAAGCCTATACCAGTGGGGTGAGACAGTCCTAATTTTCTCTTTTGAGAGAAAATGACCGGTGTAATTTGCTGATCTGATCCTGTATTCTGAACATCACTTCCAATATAATATTCATACAGCAGGAACGACAAGTTACTGAAGTTACAGAGAGGAAGTGAAGCCAGTGAGTGTCAGAGAACGGATTCTTACCATCCGATTGATGGAAAAGCTAAACGCAAATCCAGCATATGTAGATGCGTTCGGTATTGTCGTACAAAACGGCCAGCCTGAACCTGAACGGCAGACCGCTTCAATTTCTGCTAGTAATAAGTCGTAAGAGAAACCCCGAGTAGTAGAAAGGAGAACCCCATGGAATTTGTAATTGGTATTGCGATTGTTGTCATAGCTCTTGTGATCCTTATGGTAGCCAGCTATGTGAAGGCACCCCCTGATACGGCGTTTATCATCTCCGGTTATCGAAAGCCCAGAATTTTGATTGGTAAGGCCGGTTTCCGGATTCCTTTCCTGGAGCGGTTGGATAAGCTTTCCTTAAAGATGTTCTCTGTTGACGTCAAGACTGCTGACTATGTCCCCAATGCTGAGTACATCAATATTAAGGTTGACGCTACCGTCAAGATTCGTATTGGCCAGAGCGAAGATATGATGATTCTGGCATCGAAGTTTTTCCTGAATGAGAATGAATCTCAAATTATCTCCCGTGTCCAGGATACTCTGGAAGGCAATATGCGTGAGATCGTCGGCCAGATGCGTCTGGAAGAAATGGTTACTGACCGCAAGGCCTTCTCTGAGCGTGTTCAGGAAAATGCAATTCCTGACCTGCAGAAGATGGGTCTGGAGATGATCTCCTTCAATGTCCAGTCCTTTGCGGATCAGAATTCCGT
>JAFZFH010000129.1 GCA_017555965.1 Bacteroidales bacterium | reverse complement strand
GTCGTATGCATACCTTTCTGATAAGGATCCTGTTACTGAACTGCCAGAATATGTTGCTGACACAAGTTGAGATAGATTATTATACCCAAACAGGTATCCCTTCTGCAGCGTGCCTTGACCCCATTCCATCTGAGAGATATTGCCACCCCATTGAGGAGAAGTGGAATTCTCATAACGCAGTCGTTCCATGAAACATGAACCATTGATTTCAGTAAGCCAAGAGCGGATATTGTAAGAACGTGTCTCACTCAGAGATTGAAGTCCGTTCCTGCGTTCCATCACCAGTCTTCCAATCTCATCGTATTCCTTAGTCGAAACAATCTTAGCCGGACATTCGTCGACCTTATGAGTTGCTGACAGCAATCTGCCCATATGGTCATAAAGGAATGTCTGAAGAACGGAGTTTGCACCGCCATATGGCGACGTTATAATTGTCTGTCTCTTCGTCACATTACCAACAAAATCATAAGCATAATATTCTTTTCTATAGCCTCCCTCGTTTAATAATTCTCCTGTCTGAACCGGTCTACCTCTATCGTCAAAGTATGCTACGCTCCAAAGATAATCTGTCGTGCCGGAAGCGCCTATAACCTTGACAAGCGAACCTGTAGCAAGACCTCGGGCAGACAATGTATATCGGGGTCCATATTCACTTTCCGCATTTGAATCATAGCCTGATTCAAAACTTGTTTCTGCAGGGAATGGACCATTGCCCAAGAATCCGTATCCATCATAGTAATTGACCTTGAGGATTTCCACTTCTGTTCCTAATTCGCATCCATTCAACTCATATCCTTTAAATAAATTTGAATAGTTCGGACTCTCGGGCATCGTTACGTATATATTTGCACTGACCATTGAATCCATAAACGCATCCAAAGTCATTACTGAGGTACCCATGACACACTCTCTGCCGAATATATCCTCAAGTCTGAATGTCCACTGTCCTTGAGTGCGTTGGACAGCATCCTGGCTGAACACCGGACGGTCTCCCTTGTCATAGACGAAGTATGTCCATCCTCCTCCTGGAAGAAGTTTCGCAATACAATTTCCTCGGCTGTCGTATCTGTACAAGTATGCGAGTGCAGATATGTCAGACTCACCCCATAATGTCTGTGTAGACGATTCGAGTTGCGCTGTCAGTTTTGGTGGAAGAATAGCCGCAAGTCTTCCGAAAGCATCATAGATGAAGTGAGTATCGTTCCATGAACCGTCATCCGAAATTTCTCTGGAAAGAACGATTTCTCCATGCATGTTTTTAAATTCGTACCTTATACGCTCATCTTCGTCTATGGTCTTCTCTATAAGGAGGGTTGCTTTTGTGGTTGTTTTGGAATTTCTGACTAAAGATAAGGCAGTTCCTGACCAAAATATATTGAATCCTCTATGATACGTCGGCTGAGAAGTGATGCTGCCATTAGACATAAGAACAATTCTTACAGATTTGTCGGCATCTCTCCAGGTCTCTCCTGGACCGTATTTCTTCAAGAGTCTGCTCTGAACAGATGATTCATATACAGAAAGACTGTGAGCCAGTGAACCTGTTCCGGAATTTGTATAAATCGCGCTGGCTGCATTAATTACATCATCATGGCTTGCCACAGTTCCCTCAGCCTGTAATATAGGTACCGGGAGCCATGTCTTGACCTCCCTATCCATATCGTCATATTCATGGAGAGTGACGATATCTTTACCAGACGGTGAACCGGCAACGATTATATTCTGCTTTATTCTGCCGAGCCCGTCATAATAATCTATCGCACTGCGCTTGGTTATCCCGTCGGCAAGAGTAAATATATCTGTCTTGACATTTACTCCTCTTCCGAATGTATAGGAATGGGCATTAATCCTGCTGTCTCCGTTATCTCGGACTTCCGCCAGTCTTCCGACTCCATCGTAGGTATATGATTGTGAGACACCATGCGGATCAATCACAGCGCTCATGCCTGAATACTTTTTCCAACTGAAAGATTCCGGCATGCTGTCCTCCGGATAAATACGCACATTGCTTATAGCCTGTCCTGCTGTGCCGATCGTCTTTAAACCTCCGGTATATGATGTCTTGACATATTGCCATGAGCTACCGTTCTTGATCATGTAGTCCAACGCATAGGCCTTTCCCGCAGTTGTTGGATGGCTGACTGTCAAGGTACCGGTGTGTCCTTTCTCGCAGTGGAAACCTTCGCCGCTTTCCGTATCAACATCAAGGTCAACAAAGGTTGAGATGTCATTGACAGGGACAAATTCCGAATAGCTGCATTGCACAGTGCCTCCTGATGTTTCCGCATTTCCACCTATGCCCTTCCAACTCACGTTGAAAATGGAAAGACTGTGGTTTCCAGCTGGAACCTCTATATTGAGAGTATTGCCGTGTAAGCTGAGAATACTTTCCCAGTTTGCATCAGGAGTTTCTGTAATTGCCCAGTTTGCCAGGTAATTATATGTACCATCCAGAAGAACACATATGTACCATGCATAATTATAGTCAGCCCCGAGTATTACGGAAAGATTTGTCTGTCCTGTAGTCTTGAATCTTACGGACAGATGTTCTGACGAACCTAACTTAAGCGGAACATTGACAACACGGAGAGTATGTTCTTCTGCCTGAACATCCGCAGTCTTTACCCTCATGCCCGGCATCACTGTTCTCTGTGTCCAATGGTGCTGCAGTGCGCTTCCATTACGGAGAGCTATGAATTTGACATTTCCTTTCTCATCCCATGACCTTGCGTAAATATCTGGTGCGGGATTCATATAGGCTATAGGGGAGGCTATATATGAAGTTATAGGTTCCGGACTATTGAATCGGGAAGAAAACATTTTCTGAGGAACAAGTATTTTTCTTGTTCCCTGATCCGTAACGACATCACAGTCTGTAAATAATATCTCTTCCCCGTGGATTACGCCATTATTTCTTAATGTCGCTTCTCCGACAGGTACACCATGCATACCGGCGTCCTGCATCATCGAATAAATAGTACCTGTACGGTCCTCAGGATAGAAAAGACGTACTTCAGAACTCTCGGAACCTCTGCATTGTCTTGTACTTACAGGTACCCTGCTGATAGCATTGTATGAATAATTAAAAGAATCTGTCATTTGAGTACCATCATCCAGATACATGGTTTCTTTCTTTGTCATCAAAGCAGGATATCCGCAATGCTCAGACACATAAGCTGCAAAAACAACAAGTTCACCCAGATAGCTGTATCTTGATACAGATTTGAATCTATTTGGATTGCCTATATCTCCATATGTGAATTCTTCATTCAGGACAGGAGTCCCATCCGAGCGGTAAATGGAGCGCTCGTTCAAAAGACCTCGAAAGAGAGATCGTGAGGTAAATTCAGGATATAGCGGACATCCTGAAACCCTTCCAATCTCTTCGGCAGGGGCATAATCCTCGCATCCCGATGTGTCAAAGTTGCTGAAGCGGTAATCGACATAACTACCGTCAGGAAATCTTTCGCGAACAAAACTATAGGTCACATGCCTTCCGTCAGTTTCTGAAAGCGGTAGAAGTGGTGTTTCGCTATACAGAGTATAGGCTCCAGTAAAATTATGATACCCATTTATAAAGGACTGCTGTCCTTCGACTTTGCACAGCCCTTCTGCACATAGGATTCCTGTAGATACTCCGTTTTTTGAATATTCGAACGTGCGTGTCTGAGGAATCTCATCCTCAGCATAATCGGTAATCGTACTGATTCGAAGTCCTCCAGCTTCTCCCTCGGATGCGCATTCCGTAGGAGAGAAGATGAACGGTAAGGCCTTCTTTGAATACTTATGCGATTCGTAAGTGAATTCTGTCTTGCCCCCTGTTGGGTAGACTATACTGGTCAAGATCTCTGCCTGCATCTTTACCTGGTCTGGAATCCTTCTCTCAATCATTTTTGACCCGAAACCACCAAGAAGATCCGCATAACTGGTGCCATTGTAATATCCCCAAACATCTGTCTGGCGGGAGTTATAAGCAGGGAGGGAAGTGCTATTATATGTAAAAGCATATTCTCCATCCTTCTGATTCCCATTATAAAATTCAATCTTAGTGAGTGCCAGTCGCCTTGCAATGTTATCCGTATATGTAAAACGAATATCTCTTAGGTTACCTTTAATGGTAACAAGCTTCCTGTAGCGGTTCTCGGCCTGAAATTGAGCATAGGTATAAGGACCGACAACAGAATATTCACTATCCAAATTCACTACATATGTCTTGAAATCTTCTTCATTTATGTCAAACTGGAGTTCTTGAGAGTCTTGTGTCGTAAATTGAAGTTCATCCCCAGAATGAATGCATTTAATGGATTTTAGGTACGTTGGAAGTAGGAAATGAAAGTTGAGATTACGTTTATACCCTTCATTCATATCCTCATAAGTATCTGCTTTGCTGCTCTGTTCCGGTACGTCGGTAGAAGAGAAGGCTTCGCCATGATGAATATCTCTCAAGACAATCGGTACACCGTTACGCTCATACTCAAAGGTGATAATCTCGCCGTCTGCTCGCTCGATCCTTGTAAGCATCCATGCATTTGCTGTTGCAAATGCCTTCCAAACATTACTATTGATTACACCGCCTGTTGAAGTGTGGGCAATATCTGCCTTCTGTGTAATGGAATACTCTATTGCGGAATCATCCCCGCCGAATATGTATCTATTACCTAGTTTATCTCGTATTATGAACTTCCTCAGGTACTTATAACGGCATGCCTTGATAGGGCGTGGACATTTACCAGGATAAATATCCAACAGAGGCAAACTTGAATCATCCACGATTTCATAGTCTTCCAACTCAAAAGACGATTCATCCTTTGAAACAATAGCAATCTTATATGATCCTGTAATATTTGAACCTGTAATAAAGAATGAGGCATGGATTCCGGGAGTGTTGATGATATACTCATCAGGAGCATAATCCATCTCATCGAAGAATAGTTGATCCCTAAACGTCTGGGGATTGCCCCAGTTTATACCCGTCTGAACATCATCGATATGATATAGATACCCAGGATCCCTATTAATCGTTCTTTCCGTCAGTGCGGCATATTCGGATGCTGACATTTCATCCTTCTTGCCGTTGACTATTCTGACAATGCTACCCCCGGCATTCAAAGACCATCCTAAACCAACCCAACCTGGATGTTGTTCGGGTTTGTGTCCTCCAGCATGGTAGGATAACGACACTGGTAAAGAATAACCTTTGGCTCGAACTTCAGTCAGTGGAATCGAAATATTCGGCAATCCATAGAAATGGCTCGCAGGAGTCCTGCCATACCTTCCTATCTCATAGGAGGTAGGGGACAACATCTGCGGAATAAAAGGATTATCAGAATAACTCATAAGGCAGACGTTTAATGTTTGCCTAATATAAGTATTTTTCTTTGATTATACAATACAGACAATCATCCCCTTCCGGAAGGAAAGCATTTCCCTAAGCTTTCAGCTTTCCGACGGAAGGGGATAATTGTTTGCTGACTGTTGTCTGTGATATTTATTGAGCGATGAAGCGGTAGACGATCTCGCCGGTCTGGTTGGCAGGTGCTGTCGGAGAGGCGCTGAAGCGTGAAAGACGGGCTGCGCGTATAGCATAATTTATAAGACAGTTGTCTGTGGAGGAAACCTCCTCCATTACCTTGGCTCGGACCACCTGACCTGCATTGTTCACCGTGATGATCACTGTGACGTCTCCTGCTCCGTAGCATCTGTAGGCCGGGATTGGTAGGTGACTTGCCTTGCGGCCGTCAAGAGTGTAGGAGAGGACAGACGGACCGCTGTATTCCTTCTGATTCTGATCAGCCGGCTTCTTCTGATGCTGCATCTCCACAGTCTCTTCTACAGCATTCTCCTCAATGGCGTCTTTCTGGCCGTTTTTAAGGTCTTGCGCAAGCTTTGCCGCGTCTTTGTACAGCTGCTCCGCATCAGTGCCTCTATCGTCCTTTAATTGGGCTCTGGAAGCATCTGTTGCGATGTTCCTGATCGGGGCGCTGGAACTGTGCGCTGCGGCGATGAGCTCGTCAAGCCTCTTGCTGATATCCTCCTTGAATACCTCCTCCTTCTGACGCTTTTCGATCTCCTCCTGCTTCGAGAAGTCAAGCACGAAGCTTTCCTCTCTTCTGACACTCGAATCGATCTGGTATAGCAATAAGACAATAATCACCGTGAGATGAAATATCACGGTGATGTATAAACCTGCTTTATTGTCCTTTATTTTTTCTTGCATCCTGCCAGAGACTTTTCAATTGTCGCTGAAATCACATCTACTGCTACCTTGTTGTGGCCTCCCTGAGGGATGATGATGTCTGCATATCTCTTGCTAGGCTCGATGAACTGCAGATACATCGGTTTTACAGTGTTTGAATATCTCTCGATGACCCATTCTACTGTCTTACCTCTCTCGACGATGTCACGTGCCATCACTCTCATGAGTCTGTCGTCATCGTCCGCATCAACGAAGATCTTTATGTCCATGAGCTTTCTGAGCTTAGGGTCTGTAAAGATGAGGATACCTTCAACGATGATTACATCTGCCGGCTTTACATGAACTGTTTCATTCTTCGATCTGCCGCAAGTGATGTAAGAGTAAACCGGCTGTTCAACCTCTCTTCCTTCACGAAGTTCCTTGAGCTGGGCTCTGAGAAGATCGAAGTCAATCGAATCCGGATGGTCGAAGTTATGTACTCTCTTCTGCTCTTCTGTGTAGTGGCTGAGGTCCTTGTAGTATGAATCCTGTGGGATTACAACCACATTTTCCTTGAGCTGCTCAGTGATTGCCTTTACGACTGTGGTCTTTCCTGAACCTGAGCCGCCTGCTATTCCTATTATCAACATATCTGTTTTATAATGAGATCCCCGGTCGAGCCGGGGATGACGTTAATATCGTTGGGATGACGTTAATATCGTGGATACTATTAATACTCTGCGTTCTTTGGAGTACGTGGGAAAGGAATCACATCACGGATGTTGCTCATACCCGTCACAAAGAGGAGGAGACGCTCGAATCCGAGGCCGAAACCACTATGAGGAGCAGAACCGAAACGACGTGTATCGAGGTACCACTCAAGACCCTTGCGGCTCATGCCTGTCTCTTCGATACGTGCCTCAAGCTTCTGGAGGGATGACTCACGCTCTGAACCTCCGATGATCTCACCGATCTTAGGGAAGAGTACGTCCATTGCGCGTACTGTCTTGCCATCCTCATTCTGCTTCATGTAGAATGCCTTGATGTCCTTAGGATAATCTGTAAGGATTACCGGCTTCTGGAAGTGCTTCTCAACGAGGTATCTCTCGTGCTCGCTCTGGAGGTCAGTTCCCCAGCTTACAGGATACTCCCACTCTACGCCGGCTGCCTCAAGAATCTTGATACCCTCAGTGTAAGTGAGGCGTACGAACTCTGTGTCAGCTACGCCTTCAAGACGTGCGATAAGCTCGTTGTCGAATCTGTCGTTGAGGAACTTGATGTCGTCGTAGCAGTTGTCAAGAGCATACTTCACGAGATACTTGATGAATTCCTCTGCAAGGTCCATGTTGTCCTGGATATCGAAGAATGCCATCTCAGGCTCAACCATCCAGAACTCAGCCAAGTGACGTGGTGTATTTGAGTTCTCTGCACGGAAGGTAGGACCGAATGTGTAGATCTCACCGAGTGCAAGTGCTCCAAGCTCACCCTCCAGCTGTCCGCTCACTGTAAGGCTTGTCTCCTTTCCAAAGAAATCCTTTGTATAGTCGATGCCGCCCTTCTTGTTGCGTGGGAGGTTTTCCATATCGAGGGTAGTCACGCGGAACATCTGTCCTGCACCCTCACAGTCAGATGCTGTGATGAGCGGAGTGTGCATGTACACGAAACCCTTGTCATGGAAGAACTGGTGGATTGCATATGCCATCTGGTTGCGTACGCGGTAGATGGCTCCGAATGTATTAGTCCTAGGACGGAGGTGTGCCACCGTCCTGAGGAACTCAAAAGATGTGTCTTTTTTCTGGAGAGGGTAGCGAACAGGATCGCACTCTCCGTAAACCTCTATCTCGCTAGCCTGGATCTCAGTAGCCTGACCACCGCCGACAGACTCTACAAGCATACCCTTTACAGCGATACATGCTCCGGTAGTAACCTTTGCAAGCACAGCCTCGTTCTCTGGAGTCTTGTCAACTACGATCTGAATGTTATTGATAGTCGAACCGTCATTAAGAGCGATGAATGCGACATTCTTGTTACCTCTCTTTGTTCTCACCCATCCTTTGGCAAGAACTTCCTTACCTGCCTCTGCCTTCAGCAGATCCTTAACCTTGGTTCTGATTACTTTTTCCATTATCTTTTACTGATTTTACAAACTTTGCAAAGATAGTTGTTTTGTCTTTATTTGCCTAAAATTTTGCCCTTAATATCGGTGTTGTCGTATCTTCCACCAAACTTTTCTGCACCCTTACCGATTGCATATACTGGAACTGCTCCACCTGTGTGGTCACCTGTTGTCCAACGGATGAGACCCTGCTCGTTAAGAGCTGCATTCTCCTCATTGCTGAGTGTGTTGTCGCCACCCTCTGCTACCCATGCATCCTCGAATGCCTGCCAGTTAACCTTATATGTGTGGCCGAGAGCTACACCACCTGTCTCATGGTCTGATGTGACGATGATGAGAGTCTCCTCAGGATGCTCAAGATAGAACTGGTATGCAACCTCGATTGCCTTGTCAAAGTTGATGACAGCGTTAACCATAGGCATAGTCTTGTTTGCATGTCCACCCCAGTCGATCTCACCACCTTCAATTGCCATGAAGAATGGATCCTTGTCACCGAAGAGGTCAAGTCCTGCCTGTACCATTTCAGCAAGTGTAGTATGTCCCTCAGGAACCTTACCTGACTCGTAGTTCTTAGGCTCTACACCTCTGTTATAGATCTGTGAGAATACAACCTTATCCTTGTTGGCGATTGCCTCTGCAAGCTCTTCCTTACCGTAGCATACATTGTAGCCGTTCTCCTCGAGGTAACCGGTGATGTCTGGCTCCGGTCTCCATCTGTTACCGGCAAAGCCCATCATACCTGAACCTGCGAAATACTCAAATCCGCTTTCAGGGATCTCCTTAAGGATCGCATAGCTTGCATGTCTGCTTCTGTTGTGACCGTAGAATGAAGCTGGAGTTGCATGGTTTACAGGAACTGTAGACATGATACCTACCTTGTAACCCTGCTCCTTGAGTGCTGTTGCAACGCTTTCAAGTGGCTGCTCATTAGGGTCAACGCCAAGCCAGCTGTTGTTTGTCTTTGCGCCACACGCGATTGCTGTACCTGCTGCCGATGAGTCGGTAACGTAGCTGTCAGCTGAATAGTTGGTTGTTGTTCCAAATACTGGGAACTGAGTCATTCTGAGCTGCTCACCACCAAATTTTCCTGCTTTCCAGCTGAGGTAAGACTCAGTTACGTCAACATGTGATGTTCCCATACCGTCGCCGATGAAGAGGAAAACATACTTTGCCGGAGCATCAGGATTAGAACATCCAGAGAGAATTACAGCTGCAATGATTACGCTGATAATTGAAAGGATTCTTTTCATAATAGATATTAGTTTAGTTTATTGTTTCTAAAGACCAACAAATATAAATATTGTTTACCTAACAACATAATTATAAATTAAAAAACGCAGCACATTTCAAAATGAGCTGCGTTTTTTAAAGTATTTGAACCGTTATTATTCGGCTGGTTTTCTTGCTGTGTAGATGATCTTAAGCGCAGAGCATTTACGAAGCTCCTGCTTAACATCAGTCACGATACCCATACGTGTGTTCTCGTCAGCCTTGATGGCAACTGTCATGAATGATCTGTCTGCCTCTGAGAGTGCATCACGCTCTGCAGCGATGAAGTCACGGATCTCATCAACAGTCTTGAATGAGTCGTTGAGCTGGATACGTGCATCATTACCGTACTGTGCCTGAAGTGAACGGATAGGCGCACCGATGTTGATGTACGATGCAAGGTCCTTTCTTTCAAGCTTTGCGATTTCAGATGCCTCAGGGAGTCTTACGACTACCTTGCTTTCAGTCTCACGCATTGTAGTTGTCACCATGAAGAAGAACAACAGCATGAACACGATGTCGGAAAGTGAGCCTGAAGGTGGCTGTGGCACTGTCCTTTTCTCTTTCTGTTTGAATCTTGACATATTGTTATTCTCCTTTATTTCTTAGAAACATCCTTAGGCTCTGCCTCAGAGATATTCTGAGGTACAGCCTTTCTCACAATCTCCTGCTCCTCCTCGTTACACTTGCTGTAAAGCTTTGCAAAGTTCGCCATAGCGAAATCATCACGGAGCTCATTGACAGCCTTAACGAGTTCGTTCTGAACTGCGATATAAGCCTGGTAGCTTGTACCACGGTCGTTCTGGAGTGAAATTACGCCCTTAGAGACCATGCAAGGACCGAAGTTCTCGATTTCGATCTCCTCCTTCTCAGGAAGGTTTGCGTCATTGTTAGGGTTTGTGAGGAATTCCTTGATCTTATCCTTAAGTTGGCTAACGTGCATAGGCTCAGAACCAGCAAGAAGTTTGTCGGCTGAGTTAATCTTTACAACGATGATGTTACGACGATTAACCTTCTGGTCCTCTGCCTTCTGATTAGGGTCAGGCATAGGAGGGAGACGACGCTGCAGACCCTTGTCCTGATCCATGGTGGTAGTCATCATGAAGAAGCAGAGCAAGAGGAACGCCATATCCGCCGTTGAACTTGAATTGATTTCTGGTGTTTTTTTGCCCATAGCGTCAGTTATTTACGAGTTGCACCTACAACCCATCCTACAACAAGTGCAACGACTGCACCACCGAAGAGGAGGTAAGTAAGGTTAAGGATTGTATCTGTCAGTTTGAGTGTGCCGTCTGACACAGGCTCACCGAGGTATCCTACGGCTGGAGTTCCTGGAGCAAGTACATATGCTACTGCTACAACAGCTGCGATAGCAACAACGCCGAGAACGAGCTTAACAAGGCTCTTCGGATTGTTGATACCACCGATTACCAATACTCCGAGCAATACGGCAGCAATGGCAATTGCAGCAAACGCATAGGCACAGTAAAGTATGTTGTCAACCGGAGCATTGCCGTTTGATTCAAATCCTACAGCGAAACCGTAGAAACTGAATACGACGCCCACGATGAACAGCGCTACCAGAACCCATTTGATTATTTTTTCGTATTTCATCTTAAAGAAAAGTCAATTATTTGTTCTCCTGATACTTAACCAAAATATCCATAAGGCTGATTGAAGCGTCCTCCATGTCAATTGTGAGAGACTCAACCTGTGAAAGGATGTAGTTGTAGAAGATCTGAAGGATAACGGCAACGATCAAACCACCCACAGTTGTGATCAAAGCGACCTTCATACCACCTGCAACGACAGCTGGTGACATATCGCCGGCAACCATGATGGCGTCAAATGCCTGGATCATACCAATAACTGTTCCCAAGAATCCGAGTGATGGAGCGATAGCGATGAAGAGAGAGATCCATGAGAGGTTCTGCTCCATCTTGCTAGCCTCTACGCCACCGTATGATACAACTGACTTCTCAACATCCTCAAGTGACTGACCGTCAGCGAGACGAAGCATAGCCTGAGTGAAGATTGAAGCAACTGGACCACGAGTGTTGCGGCAAGCCTCAGTAGCAGCAGCTACACCACCGTTCTTAAGAGCGTCCTCAATCTTAGCGAGAAGCTTCTTAGTGTTAGTCTTAGAGAAACCGAGGTAAAGGATACGCTCGATACAAAGTGCGAGACCGAGGATAAGGCAGGCGATAACGAGGGCCATGAAGCCTGCACCACCTTCGATGAACTTAGTCTTGAGGGCCTGGTGCATTGGAGTCTCCTCAGGACCATCAAGGTTCTCAGCTGGAGCAGCTACCTCAGTTGCTGTTGGCTCAGCAGCCTGCTCGTCCTGAGCTGCTGCATTCTGTGCAGAAAAGGCCATAACGCCCATTACTGCCAAAAACATGAAAATTTTTTTCATAATTGTTTTTGTGTGTTTGATTAATTTAAAGTTATTGAATTGTTATTAGTTAATACTCTGCAATTTACGACTTGACGCTATATGCCCAAGCCTTAAAATTCGGTGCAATTTAGCAAAATATTTCCAATTGGCAATATTTATTTTGATATTTCGCCTCGCAAGTTCATTTCCAGGCCCGCTTTAACCTTGTCGTTCGTGTCGAATACTCCCAGCAGGTAGAACAGTTTTCCGAGTGCACTTTCGGTGGTGCTGTCATATCCGTTCATCACCCCTGCCGACTTGAGACTTTTTCCCGTAGCATACAGGTCCATGTTGACACATCCTGCTATGCATTGGGTCACATTCAGCAGGATCTTTCCTCTGTCTGAGGCTTCTTTGACAATGGATATGAACCAATCTTTTGACGGGGCATTTCCAGCTCCGTATGTTTCTATAATGACAGCTCTGGTATCTTCGCCCAGAAGAATGTTCCTGACCACGTTAGGTGTGATTCCCGGGTGGATCTTCAGAATCGATACGCGTGTGTCCAGGTTTGTGTGGAACAACGGGCGCACGTCCCATGACTCTGGTTTTCGGATCAGTGAGGTGTTGTATCTGATGCTGATTCCGGCTTCTGCGAGGGGAGGATGGTTCTCGGAGCGGAAGGCTCTGAAGTTGTCGGAGTTGAATTTTCGGCTTCTGTTACCTCGGATCAGGACGTTGTCAAAGCATATGCATACTTCAGGAACCAGTGCATGTCCCTCTTCGTCTTTGGCTGCTGCAATCTCTACGGCTGATATGAGGTTTTCCTTACCGTCTGTTCTAGGTGTGCCGATAGGGAGCTGGCTGCCGGTGAAGATGACGGGTTTGGTAAGGCCTTCGATCATGAAGCTTAGAGTTGATGCCGAATACGCCATGGTGTCAGTTCCGTGAAGAATTACAAATCCGTCGTATTTGTCGTACTTATCTTCAATCAGGCTGACAAGGGAAATCCAAAGTGACGGCTCCACGTCCGATGAATCTATAATCGGATCGAAAGTGTATGAGTCTATCTTGTATGCGAATTTGCCCAATTCAGGTACTTCGTCCAGTATCTGGCTGAAATCGAATGGAGTAAGTGCTTGGAGTACAGGGTCTTCCTTCATTCCGATAGTGCCTCCTGTGTAAATCAGGAGTATGGAGGCTTTCTTGCCTTTGGCTACATGCGGCATCATAGTCCGAAAAGTTTATTTGCGTTGTTCGTTGTTGTTTCTGCTATTTCCTCAATGCAGATTCCCGTCTGTTCTGACAGTTTTTCTGCGATGAAAGGTATGTGTGCACTTTCATTGCGTCTGCCTCTATATGGTACAGGTGTCAGATATGGTGAGTCGGTCTCCAGAAGGATTCTGTCCAGAGGTATCTGCTTTACTGTTTCTGCAATAGATGCCTTCTTGTATGTAAGCACTCCTCCGATGCCGATGTACCAGTCTCCGAGTCTCTGCAGTTCCCTGAAGGTCTCAGCGCTTCCGCTATAAGCGTGGAAGACACCTCTGAGATTCAGGTGTCTGCAGTCCTTGAGTATGTTCATTATGAGTTCTGTCGATTCTCGTGAATGGATGATGACAGGGAGCGAAAGCCTGTCGGCCAGCTCAAGCTGCATCCTGAATGCCGTTTCCTGCTCCTTTATATATTCCTTGGACCAGTAGCAGTCCATTCCGATTTCACCGATTGCCCATATCTTATGGGACAGCCTGTCGTGAAGCATCTCCATTTCATTTTCCCATGATGCATCGATGGAAGTGGGGTGCAGTCCAAGGCACGGGAACACTGTTCCTTCGTGTCTTGATGCAATGGAGAACATTTCTTCCCTGGTCTTTGAGTCGATGTCCGGGAAGACTATCTTGGTCACACCTGCTTCCAACGATCTGGCTATTGCCTGGTCTTCTTCTCCGGCAAAGGCCTCGTCGTACAAGTGGGCGTGTGTATCTGTGAATATCATAAAAATGCAGATTGATGCCAATCTGCAAATTTATGTAAAATTATCGGTATATCCTTGTGTTGACCATGCATCTCTGCATAAGATCTATAGATATCATGCCTTCCATTTCGAGCAGACCTGTCAATTGCCGGATTCTGCTGTAACCTGCTCCGGTCGCTGCAGAAAGCTCGTCTACTGTGATGCCACGGCTGTTCCTTATATGGTCGAGTATGGACGACAATCCGCTGACCGTGCGGTCGTCCAGTCTGTTTCCGAAATGCTCCTTTATCATATCGGTGGATGAGAGACGTCTGCCTCGTGCTGCTGAGGCTCTCAATCCCAAGCTGTCGATAAGGCTGTCTGTGGAGTCGATGGCTTCTGCTATCTTTTCCCTTATGAGGAAGTTGCATCCTTGCGAACGAGGGTCGTCGATCCTTCCTGGGAGTGCGTAAACTTCTCTGTTGTAGGAGAATGCGAGTCTGGATGTCATCATTCCACCTCCTTTGATGCGTGATTCTATGAGAATGGTGGCGTAACTCAATCCGGCGATGATGCGGTTGCGTCTGAGGAAATGTATGGCAAGGGGAGCGGTTCCTGGAGGATAGTCGGTGATCAGAGCGCATCCTTCTGTATCTGCAAGTCTTTCAGCAAAGGTACGGTGGCGATGGGGGTATACGGTTTCTGGGCCAGTCGCCATGACTGCGATGGTGGAAAGTCCTGATTCGAGTGCCTTCTGATGGGCACATATATCCGTGCCTAGGGCGAGCCCGCTGACTATCACCGGCTTTTCCTTTGTCCTGCCAAACTCCTGGACGATCCTGCTGCACCACTCCTGTCCGTATGGGGATATGTCGCGGGTGCCCACGACCGCAATCCTCTTTTCAGGGACGAAAAGTTCCTCCGCCGGGGTACGGCTCCTTATATATAGACCTAATGAGGGGTCTTCGCATTCAAGTATGAGGTCGGGATATCCTGTTTCCGTGCATCCTATGAATGATATGCCTTGCTGTGACAGCTGTTCCAGCTCCTCTGCAGCCAGGTCGACCTCTTTCCGGCATATTCTGCCCTTGTATTTTGACCATGGACCTAAAAGACTGTCCAGGTCCTTGCCTGTCATGTGAAAGATTTCCGTTGCGCTTCCGATGTTGGATATCAGTGCGTGGCCGATCTTCGGTTCAAAGCCGAAAATCCGGTTAAGTGCGCATAGACAATATTTTTCTTCGTTGCTCATAATGGCAGCAAAGTAAAATTAAAATCGGCCTTCAGGAAAGCCTGAAAGCCGATTTTCTATCAATCATAAAAAAGATTTTTCTCTTTTTTATTGTCTTTGCACTTTTCTTATGGTTCCTTATCAGATGATGAGGAGGGCATCGCCGTAAGGGCCGAATTTGTAGTCCATCTCGAGAGCTGTCTTGTATGCCTTCATCACGTTTTCATAACCTCCGAAAGCCGCTACGGACATGAGCATTGTGGATCCTGGACGGTGGAAGTTTGAAACGATTGCATCAGGAATTGCGAATCTGTAAGGAGGGAAGATGAACTTGTTTGTCCATCCGTCGTATGGATTCACCTCGTCGTTGGTGGTTGTATAGGTTTCGAGACCGCGGATAACGGTGATGCCTACAGCAAGTACCTTGTGTCCTGACTTCTTTGTCTTGTTGATGAGTTCGGCTGCCTCTTCAGAGATGATGAGACGCTCCGAGTCCATCTTGTGTTTCGAGAGGTCTTCTACATCGACTTCTCTGAAGTGTCCGATACCCATGTGGAGGGTGATGAACGCCTTGTTGATATCCTGGAGGATCATTCTGTTGAAGAGCTCGCGGCTGAAGTGGAGACCGGCAGCAGGGGCGGAAACTGCGCCTTCGTGCTTTGCGAAGATCGTCTGGAAGTTTTCAGCATCCTCCTCAGTCACATTCTTCTTTACCCAGTCAGGAACAGGTGTCTGTCCAAGACCGAAGAGTGTCTCCTTGAAGTCTTCGTAATTTCCGTCGTAAAGGAAACGGAGGGTACGTCCACGTGATGTTGTGTTGTCGATCACCTCTGCTACGAGGCTTTCATCATCTCCGAAATAAAGCTTGTTTCCGATACGGATCTTTCTTGCAGGATCTACGATCACATCCCAGAGTCTCTGCTCGCGGTTGAGCTCTCTGAGGAGGAATACCTCGATGTCGGCTCCTGTCTTCTCCTTGTTTCCGTAGAGCCTTGCAGGGAATACCTTGGTGTCGTTAAGGACGAATGTGTCACCTTTTCCGAAATATTCGATGATGTTCTTGAAGAGCTTGTGTTCGATTTCTCCTGTCTTCTTGTTGAGGACCATGAGTTTGCACTCATCGCGCCATCTTGGCGGCTCCTGTGCTATCTTGTCTGCGGGGAGGTTGAACTGAAATTGTGAAAGTTTCATATCTGTTTGAAAATTACTGCAAAATATACACGATTATACGATTTTTTTCAGCTTTTGTTTCACTGATGTGTAAAAAAAGAGAAAAAATTATATCCTGGCCTCTCTGAATACCTCCTGAATTGACGGGTAAGTATTTGTCAGATAAGGCGGTAGGCTGGATTTTGCCACCCATGCTGCCTTTGCTATGTCTTCCTCTGTCTGTGGGGTGAGGTCTGACGGGTCTGTGTGGAGCATGTCATACCACCATGTGTGCTTGAGATGCCATATTCCGTTCCTTCTGTAGCAGTGGTCAGTGATGCATATCAGGTCACGAAGTATCAGATCGTTGATGCCGGTTTCCTCCTGCACCTCCCTCAATGCGGTTGTGGCAATGTCTTCTCCCGGGTCCTGATGACCCTTAGGCAGATCCCAAAGTCCGCCTCTGCTGATCAGCAGGTAGTCTCCGCGCCTGTTTGAGACCAGTCCGCCGCCTGCATTCACCTCCAGGAATTCTGCACAGATCTTCTTGTATGTGTCCTCGGTATCTGAGGTTGGAATGCAGACCCTGTGGAGGCTTTCTGAAGTCTCCACCATACCCACAAGCGAGTGGATGTCCTGACTCTCTCCGAGGCTGAACTGCACTATGTTAGGGTCGGAAAGTATCTGATCCTCAGGGCTGCAGATCAATATACATCTCTTTTCAAAGTAAATCTTATGCATTTTTCTTAAAATTGGTTATATTTGCACGATATGTGCCTGCGGCGTGGTATTCGCTGCAAATATAGGCAGAAGAACTGAAAAACTATCAAAAACAGATCAATATGGATTCAGTAGAGAAAGCAGTTGCTAAGTCCCTTATGGACATCAAGGCAGTAATGTTGAGACCTGACCAGCCGTTTGTATGGGCATCTGGATGGCATTCGCCTATTTATTGCGATAACAGAAGACTCTTGTCATTCCCTGAAATACGTGAAAATGTCTGCAGATGGATGGCTGACATCATCAGCACAAAGTATCCGGATGTGGAAGTGATTGCAGGTGTTGCTACCGGCGCAATCGCTCACGGTTATCTCGTGGCTCACATGCTTGGAAAGCCTTTCTGCTATGTAAGACCGAAACCGAAGGATCACGGAACAGGATCTCAGGTTGAGGGCATCCTCAATCCTGGAGCTAAGGTTGTGATCGTGGAGGACCTCATTTCTACAGGTATGAGCAGCCTCGCTGCAAACAATGCGCTTGTAGGTGCCGGTGCAAATGTATTGGGAATGGTTGCAATCTTCTCATATGGCTTCAATACTGCCCGCAAGGCATTTGAATCTGCAAACGTTGAACTTACAACCCTTTCAAACTATGATGCGCTCATCGATGTTGCCTCTGAGACAGGCTATATCAGATCTGGGGATATCGATGTGCTTAAGGAGTGGAGATTCTCTCCATCCACTTGGAACAAGGAGTAAGCATGACAGAGATCAAGAGTAAGAGAGCTGTAGTATCCAAGGCTCCGTATGAATTGTACATGGCCTTTGCGGACATGCGCAATTTCCTGAACTTCCTTCCCGAAGAGAAGAAGGCAGAGGTTACGGCTGATTATGATTCGATTCAGGCTACCTTCCAGGGTTTTCCTGTCGGTGTGAAGGTTGTTCAGAGAACCCCTTATTCGAAGTTGGAGTTTGCAGATGACGGAGCTCCGTTCCAGTTCCGTCTTTATCTGTATTTTGATGCGGCTTCAGATCCGTACAAGACAGATTTCCAGATCGTGCTGGATGCAGATCTCAATTTCATGATGAAGACACTGCTTGGCGGAAAACTGAAGGAGGCTTTGGATAAAGTTGTCGATGGCCTTGTTGCTGTATCGGAAGGCAGGATGCCTGAGGGTGTGGATCCTTCCATGTTCAAGAAGTAATGCAGATAAAGGAATCATTCAGAAGATATCTGGAAGAGGCGATAGGATGCGAAAGAGCGCTTATCGCTTTTTCTGCGTTTGATGAGCCCGCTAAAGTCTCTGTACGCTATAATCCTTTCAAGAAAGGGGGTGCTGCAGAGGGTGGTGATGTGCCATGGAACCGACATGGAAGACTTCTGGCGGAAAGACCGAAATTCACTCTGGACCCGCATTTCCATGGTGGTGCATATTATGTGCAGGATTCATCGTCCATGTTTGTCGGACATGTATTCAGAAACCTTCTGGAAAAGTTTCGTTCCTCTTCTGAGGGCGTGGTAAGGGTGCTTGACCTTTGTGCCGCTCCTGGAGGAAAGACTACGGATCTGGCGGCATCTCTCCGTGAGGCCTTCGGAGACAGGTTTGTCCTTGTGTCTAATGAGGTGATGAAGCAGAGGGCCGGAATACTTGCGGATAATGTTGCACTCTGGGGTGACCCTAATGTTGTTGTCACATCTGACGATCCCAGGGCATTCGCTTCGCTTTCGGGCTTCTTCGATGTGGTCGTCGCTGATGTTCCGTGCTCAGGTGAAGGAATGTTCAGAAAGGATGAGGAGGCTCAGAGACAGTGGTCGGAGGATAACGTGTCCCTGTGTCAGGCGCGTCAGAAGAGAATCATTGCAGACATGTGGCCGTGCCTCAAGCCTGGAGGAATGCTCGTCTATTCTACATGTACGTTCAACCGTTTTGAAAACGATGACAATGTGCAGTGGGTTGCGGATGAGCTGGGTGCAGATGTGCTGGTCCCTGTAGAGGAAGATCTTCCGGGAGTAATACGAACCGCTCATGGTTATAGTCTGGTGCCTGGCCATGTCGAGGGTGAAGGACAGTATTGTGCGGCTCTTGTGAAGACTGTGGATGATTTCAACGGATCATATGGATCTTCCCGCTCCGGAAAAGAAAGGCCGGGTAAGAAACCGGCGGCAGTGATACCTTCATCTCTGAAGACTCTGTTTACTGTACCTGTCGAATTGCGCCAGAAGAGCGATACAGTGATAGCTGTTCCGTCAGTAATTGCAACAGATGTCTCTCTGATCGAGAAGTCGCTTCATGTCTTGTCTGCCGGTTGTGCGGTAGGAGTCCTCAAGGGACAGACCTTGGTCCCTGATGCGGATCTTGCATTGTCGGTTGCTTATGATATGAATTCATTTCCCGTATCGGATGTGGACCTCCATACAGCTCTTGCCTTTCTGCACAAGGATGCGATTGTATTGCCGGACAGTGAGAGAGGATATGTGGTTATAAGATATGAAAGTGTGCCATTAGGGTTTGTGAAGAATTTAGGAAACAGATGCAATAACCTGCATCCGCAGGGCAGACGCATCAGAATGGATATATAACCTGTTTATGAAGAGAATAATATTAATGACATTTATATTTCTGGGTTCTGTTGTGGCCCAGGCTCAGACTTCGTCGAGATACGAACAGAGGTACGACCTTCTGGTTTCGCAGTTCGGACACGCCGGAGTCGGTGTGGAGACTGTTCTTGACAATTGGGCGAAGGTGGATTCGACCAATGCGAAGATGCTCTATGGAAAGTTCGCGTATCTGTTTACAAAGGCTCAGTCAGCACAGGTGGAAGCGCGTACCGGAAAGAAGTATCTTGGCATGGATCCGGTGCTCACCCTTAAAGACAGCCTTGGAAATGATATCAATTACTTTCAGATAAATGTCTTTGATGATGATCTTTACGCCGAGTCCCTGAAGGCTGCAGAAAAGGCGATCTATTATTGGCCGGACAGACTTGACTTCAGATTCATGAAGGCAAATGCGTATATCGCCTATGAGAAGGAAAGCCCGGATATGGCTCTTGCATATCTGATGAATCTTACTGATGAGAATGTGAGAAGAAAGTCTTCATGGAAGTATGAAGGCGAGAAGGCTGACCAGGACTTCTTCCAGGAAGCCATGCAGGAATATTGCTTCAGTCTGTATTCTATAGGAACTCCAGCTTCGTATGAAGCTTTCCGCAGTCTGTCGGAAAAGTTGTCCGCAATGTTTCCGGACAATACGGATTTCATGAACAATATGGGTTCCTATTATCTCATTGCAAAGAATGACTACAAGTCTGCCTATAAATATTATAACAAGGTACTGAAGTCACATCCTGATGATGAGACTGCAATCAGAAACTGTGTGCTGGCTGCCAGAAAGCAGAAGAATGTGAAGCAGGAGAAGAAGTATCTGGAAATGATGCTTAAATACGGTTCTGATACGGATAAGCTTCAGGCAGAGGGTCGTCTCAAGGTGCTGAATAAATAAACAATCGTGGATGCATCCCTTTTCATAGCATCTAGACTCCGTTTCAAAGGAAAGATCGCAGTAGTCTGTATTGCGGTCAGCTTTTTCGTGATGATTGTGGCTGTGGCCATATCGTCAGGTTTTCGATATGAACTCCGTTCCAGTCTTTCAGAGATTTCCGGTGACATACTTCTTTCAACTCCGGATCTGAATATAATGAGCGAGGATAGTCACGTAGATGTTTCTGATCCATGTATTTCGTATGTGGAGTCGTCTGATCTGGTCTCTGAGATTGTTCCGGTCGTATGGCGGGCAGGTATCGTGAAGCACGGTGATTCCATGCATGGAGTCGTTGTAAAAGGACTGCCTTGCAGCATATCTGACTCTGTTGCTCTGGGCATATCCATCCCCCGCAAGCTCTCCAGAGCCTCCGGTCTTAAGCCAGGGGACAGGATGCTGACATATTTCATCGGTGATGACATGAAACTGCGACAGTTCAATGTAGTTGATGTGCATGATGCCTTGGTCGAGACGGATGACAGATATGTTGTGTATGCGTCTCTTTCAGATATGCAGAGACTCAACGGATGGAGTTCAGATCAGGTGTCGGCTGTCGAAATACATCTTGCGGAAGGGTTGGATGAAGTGGATGATATCCTCGATGCCACTCAGGAGATCGGTTCTATCGTGAGTTTATATCAGGAAGATTCCGATCTTGTTGCCACATCTTCAGTATTCCGTTATCCTAATCTTTTCGACTGGCTCTCCCTTATAGATTTCAATATGGGAATCATTCTCCTGCTGATGACAATCGTGGCAGGGTTCAATATGATCTCAGGACTTCTGATCATGTTGTTTGAGAACATTTCCACCATAGGTCTTCTCAAGTCAATCGGTATGACTGATAAGGCTATATCAAAGGTATTCCTTGTAAGCTCTGCGCGTCTGACTGCCATAGGAATGGCTGTAGGAAATGCCCTTGCGCTGATTTTCTGTCTGGTACAGGGTACAACACACCTGCTCAAGCTTAATCCTGAGAATTATTACGTATCTTTCGTTCCTGTAAAGGTGGATTTCAGTATGGTCCTCCTCGCAGATCTGGTGTCGTTTGCAGCCATAATGGTGCTGCTCCTGATACCATGTCTCTTTATTTCAAAGCTTGATCCGGCTCAGACCGTACGTGTCAGATAGAAGGACAGATGGTGCAGAAGGCGTCGTAGAGGTCCATGATATTTTTGACATATGTGATTGTCTCATATCCCTGGAACTTACCCAACTTGACAGATTCGTCTTCAAGGATAGAATCATCTCTCATCTGTGGTATCAGACTGACGATAGTATCCCAACTGTTCTTGTCTGCATTCTGTGACTCTGCAAAACTTCTGCAGTCGGCAATTCTTCCTTCACCAGCATTGTATGCGGCAAGTGTGAACTTGATCTGTTCGCTCTGCTCCATGTCAGAAAACATTCGCTGGAGTCTCTTGAGGTGCTTTGTACCTGCTTTCAGGTTCTTTTCCGGATTGAGCAGGTCGTCGATTCCATAATGGCTGGCAGTCGACGGCATTACCTGCATCAGTCCTCTGGCTCCTCTATGGGATCTTGAGTTGATCGAGAACTTTGATTCCTGATAAACTACAGCAGCCAGCATTCTCCAGTCCCATCCCAGTTCAGCAGCATACTTTCTGAACAGGTCGTCGTATGGGCTTATGATCTTTGATGTCTTTCCGTTTTCTGCTCTCCTGATAGGATTTCCGCGTCTTGCAAACCGTCCTGCTATCTTATGATAATCAGAAGATTCTGTCATATGGCTTATCCATCGGTTGATCTGCATCAGTTCTGCCTCGGAGTCTTTTGCGATCAGCCATGCTGAACAAGAGTTTACCATCCTGGACATTTCTACGCTGTCCAGATCGTTCATGATGTCATGGGTATGTGCAATGATTATATCTACCTTGCCCTGCTTAAGCGAGTCGATATAGTTCTCTCCCTTGTCTGGGGTGATTATGCTTACATTACACCTGTTGTCCTCAGCAAATCTGTTGAGGAGTTCATAGTTCATACCGGTCTCAAGACCATGTCTGGCGTACATGTCATTTCCGAGATCGATCACACATCTGATGTCCTTTCCTGCAAATGCATTAGCCGAATGTGCTCCATTTAACTGTCGTCCCTTTTCACAAAGGGGTGTGAGACAGATGATTATAAAGGCTATAAGGACAATTCTTAATTTTCCACTAATAACTTTCATCGTTTAATATTTTCAGGGCCAAGGGTCACGTTGTCCTTTTTAGGGCGGACCCAGAACGGCCATGTGATACCGAACTTTATTGCACTTTGAGGTGCAATATATCCGGCTGCAGAGAAATAGTCTGCAGATTTGTTCGGCCATCCCATATTTACATTGACTGCCTTTATGAATATGCTTGCCTTCTTCCACTGAATGTTTATGAATGCGTCAATATATGGGCAGTTTCCGTATTTTCTTTCATCCTGGTTATGGAACACACCCAATACCGGATTGTATGCAGGGGCATACCACTCTGTTGTGTATGTTCCGTTTGCTCCGATCTGCATCTGCATGACTCTCTCTACGATGTCAAACTGGAGGTAGTATCGGAAGTTGAGGGCCAGCAGTGGCAGTGGCAGAACCTCCTGGTCTGAGGAGAGCTGCAGCATTGCCTGATGGTCCAGGTGGAACTTCCATATTCGGAAGTTCTTGTTCAATGTTGCTGTCATGACACTCATAGGTGCTTCATTCTGCTTGACGAAGCCCTGGTTGTCATAATAGATGTTATTGCTCAGCAGACCATAACCGAACGAGGCTGACATTTTCCATCTTGGAATCATCAGCTTTGCTTCAAGCTTTGTCGTTGAAATCTTGCCGAAGTTGTTGTCCCATTTGAAATGGTTGGTGTAAAGATGCTGCTGATAGTAGTCCGGCTCCTTAAGACTTGTTTCGAAATGCACTGCCAAAGTAAGCGGACTGTTCTTATATCTTCTGAATGGATAGGCGTTCATCGTCATGTTCGCCTCAATCAGGAAATCATTGATTTCGTAACCAAGGAAGTTGTATTTTCCTGTTGCATCCCATTTCAGGTACTTTCTGTACTGTCCGTTTGCTCCGGCATACAGGTACACCGAGTTCTGTATCACGTTATTGCTGCCCTGCAGGTAGTCAATAGGACTGAAACTGAAATAATTTGCAAGCTTGTCGCCGATTCCGACATCAAGCTTGGATACAATAGCTTCGTTTGTCCACGGCTGGAGTCTGATGAAGAACTTGTTCTCAAAGCGCATCACTCTCAGAGAGTCCATACTTGTGGTAGGATTGATATAGAATCGGTCTCCATAGAATTCCTTGCCGTATTTGTCACTTATCTTGTCGGTATATGTCTTGCTGAATACGGAATACTCGCTGCTGTGACCGATGAATGCGGTTGTCACATCATCTGAGGTGCTGATTTCTTCTTCAGGTGTTGCGACTACATCCAGTGAATCGGCGGCATTTCCCTTGTTCTTCCTGCCTTTGATGTCCTTGAGGAAAGTGAAAGGAATTCTGTATGTCTGATCCAGATAGAAGGTGTTCTTCTTGAGCTGATTGCTTGCGTCACGCAGATAAACGTCGATCTCTCTGGAATCCACTGTTGTATCTCGGATCCATGATTCGTCAACGACACCTCCGTTTTCACTTCTGCTTACCTTATTGTAGATATAGCCGGCGTGCATCATGTACTTCTCTCCGAGATAGTTTGTCGACGCTACGAAGGTCTTGTTGGCTGTGTCCTCCCTCTTAAGGATACCGTTTCCTCCATATCTTCTGAACTCGAGCGTGATGTTCATCTGAGGGGAGATGTTCTGTGTGGTGAGCACTCTCACATTCGCCTCTTCCTTCTCCTTGCTTGAGAAAAGTGTTCCGTAATATGCAAGTTCGGTGTATGGTGTCTTGGTATTGTACTGCGGAAGCGTCTCAGGAGAGTAGTTCCAGACTTTGTATGGGGTGTAGAAGATGGCGTTGTCCTCTTCTGCTCTCTTGAACCAGTCATAAAACTGTACAGGGGAACCGCTGACACCAAGCCAGGATGCGTTGATGTCCTCGTTGAAGAATACGTAGTCGTTGAAGCTCCTCATGTAGGATGTATCTTGAGCCATGTCACGTATTTCTACGAGATTCTGGAAGTCTCTGTCATTCTTCCAGGTAATGATGCGTTTGTAGTGAAGTGAATCCGGAATTGCAAAAGTTCCAAGGACTCGGAGAGTAGCCTGTTTTACGCTGTCCCTACGTGTCTTGATGCTGTCCTTTATTTCTACTTTGCGGTTTGATGCAGCGATAAGTGCCGGCAGGGCAATCTTTGCATCTTCCTTTCTGCGTTCCTTTCTGGAGAGTGATGCATACCAGGCATCGTACTCGGCCTGAACTCTATCCAATGAGTCCTTTACGTATAGAGAGTCGAGTATGCTGATGTACAGTGAATCTCCTGCAGCCATCAGAGAGTCTCTGAGATGAACTCTTGTTGCAGAGTCCTTTACGGCAGTATGAATGTATTTGATTTTGATGGTGTCTCTACGTTGGAGAGAATCCGGCATAATGAGGGCTGTGGAGTCTTGTAACTGATTGAATGCCAAAGAATCAGCCAGTCTTTTAAGACCCGCTGATTTTCCTGCATCGATTCCGAAAGACTGTGCGGCTGCCATAATTACAAGCAGCATCGGAACCCATATTTTTGCCAGTGCATTCTTCATAACAAGACGGCAAAGGTATGAATAATTATTTGATTATTCAATACTTATGCCTTCCTGTGTCATTTCGTCCAATGCTTTGGCGTGTCCTTCAGCATCTACATAACCGATACATTCCTTAAGAAGATGGACCTTGAAACCGGCTTTCTTAAGGTCTTCGCATGTATTGCGTACACAGTATTCTGTAGCGATGCCGCAGACATATACATCAGTTGTGTCCAGAAGTTCCAGTATCTCTCCCATAGTCTGTCCGGCACAGTTCAGGCCGTCAAATCCTGAGTACTGTTCCACATCTCTGTCACAACCCTTGTCAAAAGTAAGTTCTTCTGATGCATAGGGGAGAAGGTCCTTATGGATCTCGCCTCCATGGGTGCCTGCAACGCAATGTGAAGGCCAGATGCCTCCATGTTCCTTGAAGGATGAGTGGTCCGCAGGGTGATGGTCACGTACGAAAAGGATAGGGAAGGTGTCGAGAATCTCGTGGTCTTCTCCTCCCTGACTGTCTGTCTGTGAATCGATGAAGTTTAGTGTCTGTCTTACCGCTTCCTCGGAATGCTGGCATGCGAGACTTCCGTCGATGAAGTCATACAGCATGTCCACTACGACCAATGCATTGTTCTTCATATTATAACTTAAAGTTACGTATTTCTCCCACAAGTTTGTTGATGATGCTCATCTTCAGATTATAAAGGTCGTCAGAAATGTCGACCTTGTAGTAGTGAGGGTTGATGAGTCGTCTCTCACTAGGGCTGAAGTGCATCAGTGTGCTGTTGTAATACTCCTTCTTTTCCATCAGAGTATAGTGAGGTGCACACCTCTTTCCGTTATCTATCACCTTATGCTGCATTGTCAGCGCAGTGTATTCTCCGGCTTCGAATGTCTTTGTCTTGTAACGGTCGTACTCGTCGCATACTGTAAATGTTTCTCCTGCTTCAATCTTTCTGCTGAGCTCATCGCCGCGGAGGCAGGTCACATCAACCTTGAAGATTTCTCCCTTCGAAGGATCGTTGATCATGATTCTGTATGTGATCTGGTTGCCCGGGTTGATCAGCTTGATCTTGTCCTCCGAACGTTTCAGTACTGCCACTCCGTCGATTTCAACAAGTTTGTATACGTTTCCGAAGCATGGGGCAGCCTTGGATGTCGCGATGGCGTCACCGACTCCGTAAGAATCGATGCATGCTCCCTGACGCTCGAGGTCTGTGATCAGGTATTCGTCGAGAGAGTTGGTTGCAAAGATCTTGCAGTTGGTAAGTCCGTGCTCGTCGAGGATTCTACGGCATTCTGCAGAGAGGTACGCAAGGTCACCGCTGTCGAGGCGCACTCCGTATCCTGGTGCATAGCTGTTGTCGATGCCGTTTTCCTTGTATGCCTTGATCGCGTTGAGCACGCCGCACTTGAGCGTATCATATGTGTCGATGAGCAATACTATGCTCTCGTTCCTATGTGTCTTGATGTATGTGTCGAAAGCCTTGAATTCGCCTGCGACGCTGCTGCCGAATGCAGTCACGTAGCTGTGGGCCATTGTTCCGGTCGATCCGTAGTCGAACATGGCTCCTGTCATGATGTTTGATGTTGTCGCGCATCCCGCGATGATGGCCGCCTTGGCTCCATAGGTCGCTGCCCATGGACCATGAGCTCTTCTGGAACCGAATTCGCTTACAGGGCGGTTGGTAGCCCTGCATACTCTCGACGCTTTTGTAGCTACTGCCATCTGATGGTTCATGATGCAGAGCATAGGTGTCTCGAGTACCTGCGCTTCAATCAGCGGACCTTCGATTATGATGATCGGCTGGTTCGGGAATACGATCTCACCTTCGCGCATCGCGTAGATGGTTCCCGTAAACTTCATCGCTGAAAGATAGCCTCTGAATTCCGCATATTCGTCGCCCGGAAGGAACTTTTCAAAGAAGGAAGAGTCCATGTTTCCGAGGTTCTCGACCATTTCTATGACTTCGTCTGTGCCGCTTACCACAGCCCAGTTGTTGTTCTCAGGGGCTTTGCGGTAGAAAAGATTAAAGACCGCCTTCTGGTCCTTCATGCCGTTGTCATAAAAGGATTTTCCCATTGTGTACTGGTACTTGTCCGAGCAATATGCGTTATTTAGCATCTTTGTTAAGGTTTAGAAATCACACAAATTTAACTTTTTTGTCTGAACAATTTAGTAAATTCGCAAAAAAGTATTCAAATGCAGGAATTAGCATCACTATATATCTCTCATTACGGCTGTTCTCCTGAGGCTGTGACTCCTATAACGGGTTCAGCCAGCAACCGCAGTTATTTCCGTATGACTTCATCTGCCGGAACATGTGTCGGAGTCATCGGTCTTGATCATGCTGAGAATCATGCCTTTCTCACCATTGCGGAACATTTCCGTCCGAAAGGAATACCTGTCCCTGAGATCTACGCAGTCAGCGAAGACGGAATGCGTTATATACAGGAGGATTTCGGAGATGCCGTCCTTTATGACTGTATGGTGAAGGGAGCGCTCCAGGATCCGGACTCCGTGTTATGCAGGACTATGTCCCTTCTACCCAAGATTCAGTTTGAGGGTGCAGACGGCCTGGACTTTTCTGTCTGTTATCCTCAGCCTTCCTTCGATATGAGGATGGTGATGTTCGATCTCAACTATTTCAAATACTGCTTCCTCAAGCCCTCGGGACTGGAGTTCAATGAGGTGATGCTGCAGGACGACTTCGAGCATTTTGCCGATGATCTGATGTCCTGCCTTTCAGATGTTCCGACTTTCCTTTATAGGGATTTCAATTCCAGAAATGTCATGGTTCGGGACGGTGAGCCGTGTTTCATCGATTTCCAAGGTGGCAGAAGAGGCCCTGTCCATTACGATGTGGCTTCGTTCGTATGGCATGCGCGCTCGGCTTTCTCTGCAGAACTCAGGGATAAGCTGCTGGATGCATATCTGGAGGCGTTGTCGAAGTATACTGCTGTGGATCGTAGGGAATTCATGGATCAGCTGAAGCTTTTTGTTCTTTTCAGGACCTTGCAGGTTCTTGGTGCCTATGGTTTCAGGGGATGGTCGGAGCATAAGGCAAAGTTTGTGGTTTCCATACCTCAGACAATCAAGGCGCTCGATGAACTTCTTTCAGGAGAGTCCTGTGGTGATTTCACGTCAGTGCAGGAGAAGTATCCTTATCTGTGTGAGACTCTCGGTAAGATGGTCTCTCTTCCAAGATTCAATGTGGAGGCAGCTCCGGGAGGAGTCCTGAATGTTACAGTTTCAAGCTTCTCCTTCAAGAAGGGTGTTCCGGAGGATTGTTCAGGCAACGGTGGCGGATATGTGTTCGATTGTCGTTCGATCCATAATCCGGGAAGATATCAGCAGTACAAGGCTCTGACAGGAATGGATGAGGAGGTCATAAGGTTCCTTGAAGACGATGGCGAGGTGACCGGGTATCTTGAGCATGTATACGGAGTGGTCGATCCGCACGTGGAGACATATTCGAAGCGTGGGTTTACAAGTCTGATGGTCAGCTTCGGATGTACAGGAGGGCAGCATCGTTCTGTCTATTGTGCAGAGCATCTTGCCCGTCATCTTGCGGCAAAGTATCCGGACATACGAGTCCGACTTGTCCATCGTGAACAGAATGTTGATATGATATTGTAGTATGAAAGGATTTATATTCGCGGCGGGTCTGGGTACCAGGCTGAAGCCGATTACAGATACTCTTCCCAAGGCTCTCGTTCCGGTGGGAGGCAGGCCCCTGATCGAACATGTCGCCTCAAAACTCAAGGATGCAGGTGTCGATGCGGTTGTGGTCAATGTTCATCATTTTGCAGATCAGGTAGAGGATTGGGCTGCTCAGCAGGATATTCTTGAAGTAGAGATCAGTGATGAAAGGGAACAGCTGCTTGAAACGGGTGGTGCTGTGCTCCATGCCCGCAGATATCTTGAGGGCTGCGGACAGTTCCTGATACATAATGTTGATATTCTTTCGGATGTGGATCTGAGGTGGTTTGAGTCGCAGGTCCGTCCTGATGCCTTGGCTACGCTTCTTGTGAGCGGCCGCAAGAGTTCGAGATATCTGCTGTTCGATCCTCAGTCGATGAGGCTTGTCGGATGGAAGAATGAGAATACGGGTGAGATCAGGCCTGCTGAGGCTGCTCCTGATGAATCGAAATGTCTGAAATTTGCATTTTCAGGAATACATATCATGTCGGACAGAGTGTTTGATGCGATGGATGGTTATCCTTCCCGATTCCCTGTGATAGATTTCTATCTTGACATGTGTCATACATATGATATATACGGAGTGTGTGCAGAGAATCTGAATCTTATAGATGTCGGTAAACTTGACACTCTGGACAAGGCTGAAAACTTTATAAAACTATAATGTATATGAATTTTATAGGAAACATCTTATGGGTCGTCATGGGAGGCTTTCTGATTGCGTTGTATTATTGGATCGTCGGTCTCCTTACATGTCTTACCATCATCGGCATACCTTTCGGCGTACAGCTGATGAAGATCGGTTCGTTTGCATTGTGGCCTTTCGGTCATGAGGTGCAGCCGGGGCCGAATGATTCGGGCTGCCTGGCCATCATCATGAATGTGATCTGGATCCTTGTCGGAGGTATTGAGATCGCTCTTCTCCATCTGGGATTCGGAGTGGTCTGCTGCCTGACCATCGTCGGTATACCGTTCGGTCTCCAGCATTTCAAGATGGCTCTTCTGGCCCTCGTTCCTTTCGGAAAGAAGATCGTATAAAAAAAAGACCCGTGCGGGTCTTTTTTTATATTGTTATCGGTGGAACTTCATCGCAGTTGCTTCGTGCGCCTTCCTTAGTGAACGGTATGTTGCGGAGGACGACGCAGGTCGCTGCGATGAACGCGATGCTGGCAATCATGATTCCTGCGTATGCCCATGGACTGAGGATGTCTGCAAAACTTTCAGCTTCTTCAATTGACGGAATCTTGCTGAATACTACCGCCATTGTGTTGTTCACACAGTGCATGAGCATTGTGAGCTTGAGCGAACCAGTCTTGTAATAGACAAATCCGAACAGGATTCCGAGAAGGAAGGCAGCAAGTGCCTGCCATGGATTCATGTGGAGTACTGCGAAGAATGCTGCAGATACAAAGACTGCTGAAACCGGATGTGTCTTCTGGAGAAGTCCTCTGAGTACGAGTCCTCTGCAGAGCCACTCTTCAAAAAGAGGAGCAAAGATCGAAACTGAAATCAGAGTGATCCATACCGGAGCATCCATGATCTTTGACATTGCATTGTCAAACCATTCAGGAGTCGGAGGCATAAGGCTGTTGAAGCTGTCTCCGATGAATGCTGCAGCGAGGGTAGCAACAGATACTATAAGGGCGAGCTTGAATCCTCCGAGCTGGCCGAAATTCTCACTGTCAAGAGCATATCCTGTGTCGAAGAATTCGTTTCTGCGG
The DNA here is from genome assembly GCA_017555965.1 of Bacteroidales bacterium. Taxonomy (GTDB): domain Bacteria; phylum Bacteroidota; class Bacteroidia; order Bacteroidales; family UBA932; genus Cryptobacteroides. The sequence goes on along the minus strand of JAFZFH010000129.1, from coordinate 53,227 downwards.
CTTTTGGCCGAAACATAAAGCCATGCAGGGATGAACATTACAGGGTACGAGATGACTGTTCCGTAGATATTCGCAAACTCAGGCGAAAAAAGTGCAAGAGCTCCCACAAGAAGACTGCCGAGCAGAGTGCCTATGAGGAACATTACGAAAAGTGTCATCATTCCACCATATCCAGGAACATAGTAGGTATGGTTCGAGAAGAGGTCATATGATGCTCTTCCTGTGTGTTTTCTGAAGAATCCCATGATTATTTGTATAAAGGTGTAGGATATACTCCCTGGTCAGCAAGTTCCTGGAACTTTGCAACGACTCCCGGTCTGTCTTCCTTGAATGTCACGCCGAACCATTTTGACGGAGTCGAAAGAAGCTGCGTCTTTCCGCTTCCGTCCTTGATCATGCTGTCGATTGCATATGGAATGTAGAACTCTGCCTTGAGCTCGTTGATGTTCTTTGTGAGGAAGCCTTCGAAGAGGGCGGCACTCTTCTGGAAGTAGTCAGGGGTGAATCCCCACATGTTCATTGAGCAGAGTGTCTTTCCTTCGAGTTCGACTGTCTCGCCTGTCACGCTGTTTTCTCCGTAGATCTTTCCGTCTTCAGCCTTGGCGATCTTGTGGTGCTCCACAACTGTTGTAAGGTAACCTTCGCTGTCTGCCGATCCGATACCTCTTGATACTGCTCCTGACTCAGAAAGTGTATTGTCAAGCTCGAATCCCACGAGACAGAATTCACCTGTCTTTCCTTCGTGCGCTCTGAGCCAGTCTCCAAGTACCTTGAATGACTCCTTGCCGTAGTAGTCGTCACCGTTGATCACGGCAAACGGCTCGTTGATGACTTCTGCGCCCATGAGTACCGCATGTGCTGTACCCCATGGCTTTTCGCGCTCAGGGTTGAGGGTGAATCCTGCAGGAATCTTAGTGAGTTCCTGTGTTACGAACTGGAATTCAAGTGGCTCACCGTCAACGCATTTCACGTTGCTGTACTTCTCTTTTACCACCTGCTCTATCTGGTCCTTGAAAAACTCGCGTACGATGTATACCACCTTGCCGAATCCTGCTTCTACTGCATCGTAGATCGAGTAGTCGATGATGGTTTCTCCGTTAGGACCCAGGCCGTCCATCTGCTTGAGTCCGCCATATCTGCTGCCCATTCCGGCTGCGAGTACTAAAAGTGTAGGTTTCATATCTGTATTCTTTATATTATTGCAAAACGGAATTATCCCTTTTTATATTGCAATGCTTTTGGGAACTATTGAAATAAATGCAGATACTTAGGGTGAGGAGAAAGATTATTTGAATCTAGATATTCTTTTAATGGGTTGCCTCCATTATTTGTTTTAACAAAATCTGTTTCTCTGTTCCATTCATATATAACCCTTTCCAAGTTACTCGAAAAATCACCAAACCTAGCGGAAGAACAAGGTTGAGACAAAAACACTCGCAAACCCTCCTCTATTTCTTTATAACCATTCCAAGAACAATTTCTTCTATTAGTACATTTTAAATTATTCTCTCTATCCAACTGGTATATTGGAGTAATCGTATCTTCGCAAATCAAATCTACAAATGATATTTCAAAATTAAACTGAGTATATGGATTGTTATCCGTATTTAAATAAATATGGATATGAGGAGTTGGTCTATCTTTAGAACTAGCCCCATGTACTGCAATCTTATATGTTCGTTTACCCCATTTTTCAACGCCACATGTCGCCATTTCCATCAATGGTTGCTTGTGGTTTTGAATTGTTTCAGATATAACTCGTTCAACAATCTCTTCTATTGTTTTCTCGTTTAGACGTTTCATATATGTATATGTTTAATAATCTGTATCAAATCCATTCTCGCACATTTTTTCATAAAGGTCTTCTAAGTTGTCTCTAAAACTAAGGGAGAGGTCTACCGTGATACTGACTCCCATACAACTTAATTGATTTGTTTTTGCATCATATTCGATATCACCATATTCCCATTCACCATTACGTCTTAACTCAAAACCAAATGGGCGATTGTTATCGTGATGTTGCCTTTTTACTTTATCATATGCGATGTTAAAATTTTCTATTAGCAATTGTATCTTTACTTGCTCTTTGATAAGATTCTTCAATTCGCTCTCTGTTATACTTACAACTTTGTTATTCATAAAATTAGTTGTTTTCTCTGTTATTCTTCAAAATTAGTCAAACTATGGAAATATCTCACTATTCAACTAGGAATAGTGAGATGAATTCCGTAGTTTTGCATTGTTCGTAGAAACCGTCATGCAATACGGGATATCGCAAAGAAGCAAGGTTATAACGAACACAAGTAGTCATGAAGCGTTTAAAACTGCCTTCAAGAGAGTATTTCAAGTACCTCGTGAACTACAAAAGTAAATTCTTATAATAGTTTCTCCCTCGTTCGCTTACAACGAGGGTTCTTTATTATAAATATCTCGCTTTTCAAAGAACTATGCAGCAATAGCAAGATTTACAAGACTTTCAAACGCATCATCACACTCTCTGTGATTGAGTCTGAAACAGAACTCATCCATATACTTCTGCATATGCTCTACCGATACGTGATGGTAGATTCCATATACACCTCTCTTGACAATTGCCCAAAAACTCTCAATGCCGTTGGTATGCTTTCCGTCACCCAACGAGTAGGTAACTGAATGGTCAACCTTGACACGAATGAAATTCTTTTCATTCTCCTTATCCAAGATGTTGTAACCACTATATTGGTCAGTCATAACTGTAACACCATCCTTACATACCTTTTTCAACACATTGAAAAGTTGTTTACCAGTAAGTTGTTTTCCCTCGTCATTGTAGTTAGCAACAACTGCGTGAACCTTACCTGTGTTTCTTTCCTTGACACCGATAACAGGAGTCTTGGATGTACCTCTACCTCTCTTGTTGTGCTTCTCGTTGGTTTCCCTTTCGGTATGCACATTTGACTTTCTTGGTTTACCACCTACATAAGTCTCATCAATCTCCACAACTGCCTCAAAGACCTCATTGTATTCCTCTTTTGCCATTGCCTGACGGATGAGTTGGAGCATTCTCCAAGCACCCTTATAGGACTTCATGCCAAGTTCCCTTTGCAACTGACAAGCAGAAATACCCTTCTTTGCCACGATAACGAGGTTCATCGCATACAACCACATTCTGAGGTCAAGATGTGTTCCCTCAAAGATAGTTCCTGCGAGAACAGAGAACTCCGATTTGCAGTTATTGCAGTGAAGAACCTTTGTTCTCTTGTTGCTACGATAGATACCCTTATGGAAGCATCCACATTTCGGACAATAGTAACCATTAGCATACTTTGTGGCAACGATGAAATTGAGAGCAGCACCCTCATTCGGAAATCTCTTTTGGAACTCGAAGAATGTCATAGTAGATAAGTCTTATATGATTAATCTACTAATAGATACCTCAAAAGTCCAGAGTTGTTACAATACTAAAAGGGATAATTCCGTTGCAAAATTCTGTCAAAAATAGTTAATTTTGTCGTCATATACTAATAATCGGCATGGGAAAAATCAAAGACATATACAAAGGACCGCATCGTAATTTTGCGTGGTTCGCTACGATTACGACGGGACTTTTTCTTGTGTTCTGGCTTGTGGGTTCAGGCAATACCTTCATCCATTGGGCGAAGGCCGGCGCGGAAATCCGTCGCCAGAAGAAGCTTATCCGCAGTTATGAACTGCAGAATGCAGAAATGGAACAGAGGATCAATATGATCAGGACAGATAAGGATACATTAGAAAAATTCGCCAGAGAGCATTTCAATTTTGCTGTCCCTGGCGAAGATGTATACGTTATCGATTAGAATCCTGTGTAGGTCCAAGGGGTGATCACCCTGAGTTCCTCCTTGACTGATTCGCTGACCTCGAGAGTCTCGATGAAGTCCGCTATCACATCGTGATTGATGCCCGCACCTGTACGTGTAAGCGCCTTGAGCGTCTCGTAAGGGTTCGGGTAATTTTCTCTACGGAGGATTGTCTGGATGGCCTCTGCAACCACTGCCCAGTTCTTTTCAAGGTCAGCACGGAGTGCGTCCTCGTTGAGGATGAGCTTGCCGAGTCCCTTTTTAAGGGAGTTGAGTGAAATCACAGAATGAGCGAGAGGCATGCCGATGTTGCGGAGAACAGTAGAGTCTGTAAGGTCTCTCTGGAGTCTCGAAATCGGAAGCTTCATCGAAAGGTGGGTGTAAAGCGCGTTTGCTACACCGAAGTTACCCTCTGCGTTCTCAAAGTCGATAGGGTTTACCTTATGAGGCATTGCTGAAGATCCGACCTCTCCAGCCTTTACCTTCTGGCGGAAGTACTCCATTGAAATATATGTCCAGATGTCTCTTGCAAAGTCGATGAGGATCGTGTTGATGCGGCGGAGGCAGTCGAAGAGCGATGCAAGGTTGTCGTAGTGCTCGATCTGAGTTGTAGGGAAAGATCTCTTGAGACCGAGTGATGCAACGAAGTCGTTGCCGAATCCGATCCAGTCGATTCCAGGATATGCAACCTTGTGTGCGTTCATGTTTCCTGTAGCACCTCCGAACTTTGCCGGATATGTCAGCTGCTCGAACTGTCTGATCTGCTCCTCAATACGTACTGCGAATACATTGAACTCCTTGCCTACGCGGGTAGGGGATGCCGGCTGACCGTGAGTCTTTGCAAGCATAGGAATCTCTGCCCAATCGGAAGCCATTCCCTTGATGAGTCCGAGAACTTCCTTGAGAAGAGGCATGAAGCTTTCTTCAATCGCTTCCTTGAACGAAAGTGGAACCGAGGTGTTGTTGATGTCCTGCGATGTGAGTCCGAAGTGTACGAACTCTCCCCATTTGAGGATATCCATCTCTTTGAATCGGTCCTTGATGAAATATTCCACGGCCTTTACGTCGTGGTTGGTCACCTTCTCAATCTCCTTTACCTTGGCTGCGTCCTCCGGTGTCATGTTGCGGTAGATGTCTCTGAGTGCTTCGAACTTTGAAGAGTCGAAATCCGCAAGCTGAGGAAGAGGAATCTGACAGAGAGCGATGAAATATTCGATTTCAACGCGGACGCGGTATCTGATAAGGGCGTATTCGCTGAAATATTCTCTAAGTGGTTCAGTCTGACGCGAATAGCGTCCATCAATAGGCGAGACCGCCAAAAGTGAATGATTATCCATTTCGTTTATTTTATTAATTGCCATGCAAAGATAAAGTAAAAAAGGAAGAATGGATGATTTTGTAGAAATATTTGGTGGTTTTTATTGATAAATGCCTATATTTGCGCGATTTAGTGTAGATAACCAAAGTTTAATTATATAATCTAATGAAGAAATTTCTTTTGAAACTGCCGCTGATCTGCCTTCTGGCTGTGATCTGCGGTATTTTTGTGGGCTGTGATCCGACAGAGGAGGCACCTGCTTTCTCAGTGTCGGTTCAGGAAGCCGGACCTGAATATGTACACATTGAGGTCAAGGCGAATAGTACTGTTGAAATCGCCTACATCCTTGATACCAAGGAAAAGAAGATGGACAATCCTGTCATGCTCTTTACAGCAGGTGAGTCATTGACAGTCAAACCTAATGACGTTATCCGTATCAGTAAAGGCTTGAAGGAGAATACGCAGTACTATCTTTACGTGGTTGCAAAGCTTGATGAGCAGAACTTTTCTGAAATCTTCACTCTTCCTTTCAAGACCGGTGAGTACAATCTCAGCGAGCTCCTTACTGTAGTGGATCAGAGCTATGACGGATACAAGATGCGTATAACTGTTCCTAAGGATACAAAGCAGAAGGGTAACGCAATCCGTTACAACCAGGCATGTATCATGATGTACAACTACATGGTGCAGGGCGGAACAGATGACTATTTCTCACTCCTTTACAATGCTGGCAAGTATACTGAAAAGGATGTAACTCTTACATATTCTGAGGAGGAGAACTGGTTCCAGACTGATGAGGATTCTGACGGTAACGGTGAGAATGACTGGGATACAATGTACAATCCGATTTCTCCAGGTGAGCCTGTCGTGTTCGTTGCAGGTGAGTTTGCATGGATGGAGGACAGTCCTGAGTATGAGACTGAGAACTTCACATATCCTGCGGGATGGGATAGCGGATACTATCTTCCTATGATCGATGAGTCATACTATGGAGGTTCAGACAAAGAGCAGAGCAGCCTTGGAGTAATCACTGACTATACCATCACAAGACCTCTCGACAATTACTGGACAGGTGCTTTCCAGAGAAAGCATTTCCGTGTTCTCGAGCCGCAGCCGTTCGACGGTAAGGTGACAGTGGAGCTTGAACATGCAAGCCCGATCGATCTTGTCATGAACTTCTATCCTGATGAGAATGTGGAGCAGTATGCTGTGGGTATCTTCGATGACGCAATGTACCAGCAGGTTCTCGAGCTCTGTAACGGCCGTGAGGATTATCTCCAGTGGGCTATCACATCGTATTTTGCAGCTTATACATTCGGTACAAGAGTCGCTAAGGAGGCTGTCCAGATGAAGCTTTCTACATTCTACTACCAGGATGCTATCGGTGAGAATACAGACTATCATGTCCTCGTGACAGCTATGGGTGACCAGATGGCAACGATCCAGAACTTCCAGAAGTATACTTTCTCGACAACAGCAAAGACAAAGGATGCTCCGGAGATTGTGGTTACACCGCTCGAGTCTACTCCATATGTGGCAAAGTTCAACGTGAAGTGTACTACTGCAGCAGAGGGTAACCCTGTGACAGAGTGCTACTATGCTGCCAACTACAAGAGAGACTGGCTCCTTGCGATCAACAGCGGATCGACATATTACAGCCTCGTAGCAGGAAACAAGGCATACAGCTACTTCAGCGCTGATGATCTCGAACTCATCAACTCTGCTGAGGGACTTGAGCTTGCGATCCCATCTGTTGACGGTGAGACTACACGTGTGGCTGTTCTCGGTTACAACGATGAGTATACTCCTAACGACCTTACAAGCTACAAGCCTACTGAGATCGAGGATGGTGAGTGCCCTGGCATCGCAGACGTGACTACTCCATGGCTTGAGATGAAGGACTATGTTGACTATGATTATGATTCCCTCATCGGCGACTGGACTGCTACAGCTACTCTCAAGAGTGCAAGCAGCACATCAGGCAAGGGCTTCACTCACAAGTCGAAGATCACAATCACTGACAATCTGAATAACTATCCTTCAGAGCTTCCTGATTCAGTATATCAGATCTACAAGGAGAATTCGAAGTACGAGAAGGAGAAGGTTGACGGCCTCTGGAACGAGTTTACAAAGCTTGCTGATGATGTTGCAAAGCATCGTCTCGAGTACCAGAACAGACTCCTTGCTCTCGGATGGCTCGATGCAGACTCTTATGGACGTCTTGACACATATACTCCATATGACCTCTTTGTTGACAGAAAGTACAGCTCTGTTGATGTTTCTTCAATCTTCAATGACTTCGGACCTAAGTGGTATATCGAGGCTGTACAGGATGAGGACGGCAATGTGAAGCTCGTTGCTCCTATCGACTCCAACTTCCTCCCACCTGCTGCAAACTGGAGCGTTCCGTTCTATTTCGCAGGTATGTCTTCAGAGTTCTACTCTATTACATATGGAGACGGTTGGACACCTTCATTCCCGATCGAGGTTTCTGCTGACAAGGAGACAATCACAATCAAGCCTCTTGAGTATACTGACAGCGAAGGTAAGACAACAGTGTTCTACCCACAGATGATCGGTATCGACAATCAGATGCAGCAGAGCATCCTTGAGAATTATGTTGTTTCTGAGGTCGTTCTTACCAAGGGATGGGATGAGAAGCAGAAGAGCTCGTCAATGTCTGTTCCTGCAACTCGTTCTTCATATGTGGCTCGTCCTGAGGGTGACTTCCCGACAACAGTCTACAAGTCAAGAACTGAGCTCAATTCAGTTCCTCTCAAGCAGATCGAGGGCTCTCTCGTGACTGTAGAGCAGTTCAGAGAGAAGGCTGACAAGTTGATCGAAATGACTTACAAGCAGAACAGATAATGAAGAATATTTTTAAAATCGCATCACTGCTCGCAGCAGCAGTGATGCTTTTTGCCTGTGGCGAAAACAACAACAGTGGCAACGAGGGTGTAGGAGCTAAGGACTTCTATCTTGTTGCAGATAAGGATGTCATCCAGGCAAACGGAGCGGATGCCTCTACTTTGACTGTGTATCTGGATGGAAAGGATATTACATCAGAGGCAGTCATCTACAATGACAAGAACGAAGAGCTTGCTCTTGTTGACGGCAAGTTCACTGCCACTGCAAACGGAGAGTATAAGTTCTGGGCTACTTACGGTACATACAGCACATTCGACAAGAAGCTGGATGACAACGGCCTGGTTACAGTAAAGGCTATCTCTGTAGCAGTTCCTGAGGTTGTGGCGGACCCTGCGGCTTCCAAGACATCATTCGTACATCGTACATTCCTTACCCAGTATACAGGTACAGGATGCGGATATTGTCCTTACATGATCAAGATCCTCAAGGGTTTGATGGCTGACAATACAATTCCTGACAAGGCTGTGCTTGCGGCGGTTCATTCGTATTCGAATTCAGATCCTGCATATATTTCAGCTCCTAAGGTGAACAACTATCCTTACCTTCATGTGAACCTTACTCAGGGATTCTCACACAGCAGCGGTTCAGCTGCGTTGTACAGCCTTATCAACGATGACCTTAAGTCTGGGGCTAAGGCAGGAATCTCAGTGAATCCTAAGCTTTACGATGACGGTACCCTCGTTATCAGAGTTTCTGTAAAGGCTGCAGTTGAGGGTGATTACAGAGTTGGAGCATGGCTTCTTGAGGATGACATCTATGGCCAGCAGGCAGATAATGACAATGTAGGTGATTCGTCATATAACACACACGAAAATTGTGTACGTCTCATTGACTCAAGATATGACGGAGAGTGGGCAGGAAAGCCGCTTGGTACAATCAAGGCCGGCAAGACTGCTGAGAAGACATTCGTGATGAATGTGAAGAAGGCATGGAAGAAAGAGAATCTCCACCTTGCAGTTGTGGTTTCGGCAGCTGACGGTTCGAAATATACTGTATGTAATGCAGTGGATGTTCCTATCGACGAGCCGACTCCATTCGAATACAAGTAAAGATTCCCGATCGAGTCGGGAATGACTGTATAATCGTCGATTCCCGATCAACACCGGGTCATTCCCTACCAACACCGGGTCATTCCGGACAACACCTGGTCATTCCCGACCAGATCGGGAATCTACAGCAGCAGCATTACTGCAAAAACATATAAAAGGAAGCCTTGGAAGCCAAGGCTTCCTTTTGTGTCATGATATATGACTGTTTCAGTCTCGTCTTCCTGGAACAGTTTATTGAGGTTATCCATGTCCGGAAGACTTCTTCTTGACCACTTGCGCACAAGATATCCCTCACTGAAATATGTCGCTCCTCCGTTGGAACGGTTCATAGCCAGAAGTGTCTTGAAATCCGCAGTATATATAGGAATGTCCAACTGTACTTCCGGAGTTCCTGAAACAAGCAGGAATGCGTTGAAGCCGGCTTCCTGAGCATTTTTGATGAATGTCTCCACTTTCCTCCAGTTCTGCTCCTTCATGGTCGGATCATATACGGAAACGACTATCACACGGCCTTCCGCTGCGAGGTGGTCCATGTAATTGCCGTCAGCATCGTAGAATGAAAGGTCGATAAGACCGGATGAGTCCTCTGCTGCAGACTGAACGGTTTCTGTCCTTACAAAGTTCCATGTCGAGTCCGGCAGTTCTTCAAGGTCGAAAATCTTTTCTTCTCCATCCTTTTCATAGACGAATACGGCCTTGTACAGATCCTCGCCATAAGAAATGGCCTCTCCGCTCTTGAGCAGCGCTCCTGTCTCGTAGTCTGTATAATCCACAAGTGGGATATGTCTCCATGAATAGACAGTAAATGTGAGAACCGAGATCATCACCAGGGCAAAGGAAACATATTTTCTTCTTTTGTTGACTCCAAGCATTCTTGCAGGGAACAGATAGGCACAGATCAGTACAAGAAGGACAATATTCTTCACGAATGTCTCCATATGGGTGAGGTGGACCGCTTCGCCGAAGCATCCGCAGTCCATCTGTGGATTGAATGTTACCAGTGCTAAGGTAAGCATTGTAAAGAAGCTCTGGAATGCGAGCGCAGCAATGCCGGTTATCTTCCTCCATACTCCTGTGATGAGCGCAGTACCTATGACCGTCTCGGCAAGTGCGAATGCAAGTCCGAGAGGTTTGGCTGCGAATCCTAGGAACTTCATGTGCATGAAGTCAAGATATTCTCCCATGACAAGTCCGGCCCCGACCGGGTCCATTAACTTGAGGATGCCTCCTATGAAGAAGACGAAACCTGTGATGAAGCCGCAGAAGCGCTTGAGGCGGAGCAGAATGTATTTCATATGTATTTACTGGATTGCGGAGTCAACGACTGCCTTGACCTTATCGAAGATTGCATTTGGCGGAAGCATGTTTCCGTTCTCGTCAGAACAGTCGATTCTGATGAACTTAGGGTCGATTTCGCACTGTCTTCTGTAGATATCGCGTACTCTTTTCTGGAATTCGATGTCAGCTTCATGAATGTCCTGACCTCCTTCCAGATAATCTCTGTCGGTGCCACCTCTCTGGCTCTTGAGCTTTGACTCCACAAAGCCGATAGGAACATCCAGGAAGATGTTCAGGTCCGGTCTAGGAAGGTCAAAATCACCGTATTCAGTGTTGAATATCCATTCTCTGAGATCTGCAGCCTCTTCGCTGTTCTTGAGCTTTGCGCACTGATATGCGATGTTGGAGTATACATATCTGTCGAGCAGTACTGTGCCTCCAGCGTTGAGTGCCTTCTTCATGTCAGGGGCTGCTCCATGTCTGTCTTCTGCAAACAGAAGAGCCACCAGCTGCGGGTGTACTGTCTCATTTGAACCGAAATCTCCGCGGAGGAAACGGCTTATAAGCTCTCCATATACTGGAGCATCATAACGTGGAAAGTGTATGTATTCAAGATTTCCGAAAAGACTTTCAAGATATTGTCTCAGTTTCTTGACCTGTGTGGACTTGCCTGCTCCGTCCAGGCCCTCTAGTACTACCAGCATGTCTGTGTTTTGTTTAGTTTGACCTTATTTCTTCCCGCAAGAAGTGCATAATCATACAAAGTTAATCAAAAACTGTCATTTCGAGCGAGGCCGAGAAATCTTTTTAGTAATTTTGCGGACGATATGAATACGGACAGAAAGATAGAACTTATGGGCATCGTCAATCTGACAGATGACTCTTACTTTGCACAGAGCCGGTGTGCTGATGTGGATGCCGCCTTGCGCAGGGTGGAGAAGATGGTCATGGAAGGTGCCGATATAGTCGATATCGGAGCATGCTCGTCCCGTCCTGGTTCTGTTCCTGTCGGTGCAGATGAGGAATGGCGAAGACTGGAGCCGGTGCTGGCAGCTCTCCGTCGCTCTTTTCCTGATCTTCGTGTCTCCATCGACACATATTGGGCATCAGTGGTGGAAAAAGCATATGGCCTTATCGGAGACTTTATCGTGAATGACATATCTGCCGGCGAGGATGATTCTGAGATGCTCGCCACTGTCGGAAAGCTTGGTCTGGAGTATGTCGCCATGCATAAGAGGGGTACCTCTCTGACCATGCAGTCCCTGACCGGGTATGACGATGTTGTTGCTGAGGTCATACGTTATTTCCGTGAGTTTTCACTCAAGGCTCAAGATGCAGGAATACGTCGCTGGATTCTTGATCCCGGATTCGGTTTCGCCAAGACGGTGGAACAGAATTACAGGTTGCTTGCATCCCTCCCTCAGATACGGGAATCCATCTCCGGAACAGCATCGGGAGTATTGGTTGGGGTGTCTCGTAAAAGTATGATATACAAACCTTTGGGTATCACTCATGATGAAGCCTTGTCCCCTACTCAGGCTGTACATATGGCCGCTCTTATCGGCGGTGCCGATGTACTTAGAGTTCATGATGTAAAGGAGGCAAAGCAGACTGTTTTACTGTATGAAATGATGCAAAACATATCGTAATGAGACCATAGTTGCTGAATTTTGCAGATTTTATTTCATAAAAAGGAGAATTATATCTACCTTCGCCCCGTTGTTCGCCCTTCTGGGTAGGGGCGCGTCGTATTGTAAATAACCGGATTTTTATATGAAAAGATTTCTTTTTTGCCTTGCTGCTATGCTTGTAGCGGCATCTGCGTTCGCTCAGGTTCCTTCTGTGAAGGTTGAGAATTCGAAAGGTGAGACTTTCGATACAGCGTCACTTCTCGAGGAGGCTACTCCGATGATCGTATCTTTCTGGTCAACTACATGCAAACCATGTATCCGTGAGCTTGAGGCTATCTACGAGTCTCTTCCGGATTGGTTGGAGGAGGTTGACTTCCGTGTTGTTGCAGTTTCAACTGACGACAGCAGACAGCTTGCAAAGGCAAAGTCTTTCGCTGAGGGAAGAGGCTGGGGCTCTGACTTCACACTCCTTTTCGACAAGAACCAGGATTTCATGAGAGCGATGAATGTACCTGTAGTACCTCACGTTTTCGTGATTGATGCTAAGGGAAAGATCGTATTCTCGCACACTGCTTATGTGCAGGGTGGTGAGGTCGAGCTTTTCGAAGCAGTGAAGAAGTCTGTCCGCAAATAATTTCCTATGAAGAAGACAGTTCTTGCAATTCTATGCCTTGCTTTTGCTGCAGCGGCATCTGCCCAGGAGAAGAAGGATTGGGGCTATGTTACCGGAAGCCTTGAGTCCAACAACAATCTCTATGTGGAAGATGTTGCAAATGACTTTTATCCGTCAATGCAGCCTCAACTCAAGGATGGAAATACATTCGCTTCCAATGACTATCTGAAGGTGGATTACTACAAGGACCGCCTTTCTGCCGGATTGCAGATGGAGATGTATTCTCCGACGCTTGTCGGTTATCCGATTTCGGAGAATGTACTTGCACTCAGCAATCTTTATGTTTCCTGGAAGGACAAGTCATACTCTGTGACTGCAGGTACATTCTACGACCAGTTCGGAAGCGGACTTCTCTTCAGAAGCTGGGAGGACAGAATGCTTGGACTCAACAATGCTCTTCTTGGAGTAAGGGCAACATACGGTTGGGAAGACAAGATTGCCTTCAAGGCTTTCTGGGGTATTCCAAGACTGGGCAAGATCAGCGACAATGTCGCCATGATGGGATACGAGGGTGATTTCTTCGGTTTCGGACTTACGGATGTCAATGTAGCAGGTGCAGATCTCAGCATTTCGATCTCACGCCTTCTGGGTATGGATGCTCTTTCGCTTTCGCTCGAGGGTTCTGTTCTCAACAAACATGAGGCAATTCCGGTTGATTTTGAGAAGCTTTCGGAAGCAGGATGCCTTGAAAACAATATCGGCTGGTCCGGTCGTCTCAATATGGACTATGACGGATTCTTCTTCAAGGGGGAATATGTTGATGCGGGAAAGCAGATTGTCAGTGTTCCTGCTGCCATGAACGGAAGAAAGGCTGAGAACGGTAACGCTCAGCTGGTTGAATTGGGATATAACGGTAACGGACTTGGTCTTACTGTGACAGGACGACGCATGCAGCGAATGAATCAGAGGATCTATAATTACAATGGTTCCGACAACGGGTATGAGTCTGCTGCAAACATGCTGTCGTACCGTCCTGCCATGTCCACACAGTACACCTATATGCTTACCACCCTCAACCCTTACAGCCCTCAGGTCGGCGATAAGGTCATCAAGGCAGGTGAGATCGGTGGACAGATCGATGCATTCTACAATTTCCGTCGTGGTACAAAGCTCGGAGGAAAGAGGGGAATGAAGGTGCATGCAAACTTCTCTTCATGGTATTCTCTCAATGAGAATGGCGGTACTGAAGGAAGCGAGCTTCTTTACCGCGATTTCAGCATCGATGTTGAGAAACAGTGGACGAAGAAGTTCAAGAGTACCCTCATGTACTGCATGCAGGATTACAACAAGCATCATGAGATGACCGGACGTTATATCGGTACTGCTCATGTTGTTGTCGCTGACATGCTTTACAAGTGGACATCGAAGCTTTCGAGCCGTCTGGAACTTCAGTACCTTTCTTCAAAGGATGATCAGAAGGACTGGATGGCCGGACTTCTTGAAGTGAACTTCGCACCGCATTGGAGCGTATTTGCAAGCGATATGTGGAACCACGGTGACACAAAGCTTCATTACTACAATGCAGGAGTGAGCTTCTCGATGTCAAATCTTCGCGTTGCAGCAGGTTATGGCCGTTACAGAGCCGGTTATATCTGTTCCGGTGGAGTATGCCGTGCAATTCCGGCATACACCGGTGCGAACTTAAGCCTCACGGCTTCATTCTAGAAAATAATACTATAACTATAACTACAAACAAACCACAAACTATTAACTAAAACAATTACAATTATGAGAAAGACGTTTTTAACTTTCTGCGTAGCAGCGCTTTCGCTTCTCGCAGTGTCTTCTTGTTACGACGACACCGCTCTTTGGGGCGAGGTTGACGCACTTAAGGCAAAGGTAGAGTCTCTCGAGAACAAACTTAACACTGAGGTTGCTGCAATCAACGCAGCTCTCGACGTTCAGCTCAAGTTCCAGGTTAATGCTGAGACTTTCGAGGTATCTGTTTCTTATGACAACGGTGCTACTTGGGTTGCTACCGGCATTTATGCTAACGATGCAACTGTAGAGGTTGTTTATGAGGATGGTTCAGATGAGCTTACTCTCGTAGTGAACGGTACAGCTTACTCTCTCTCAGTTTACGCTGAGGAGCTGTCTTCATCACTCGTTCTTGGCCGTACTGACTTCTTCCTTATGTTCGGTGGAACAAAGGTTGTCGAACTCACAGCTGAGGGTATCGCTGACTACTACGTTATGGCTAAGCCAGACGGTTGGAAGGCAAGCTTCGAGGGTACAACTCTTACAGTAGTTGCTCCTTCAAAGGATGCTTACAAGGTTGGTGCAGCAGAAGAGGAAGGAGAGATCCTTGTTCATGCAACTACTCTTGAGGGTAAGTGCAAGGTTGTAAAGCTTGATGTCAGGACAGGTGATGGTCTTACAGTATCTGTTGACATGAAGGGTAACCTCACATTTACAAACTCATATACTTCAGAGCAGACTAACATGGCAACAGGTGAGAAGTCTTATGGTTTCGAGAACTTCTATATCGGATTCGCTTCAGATATTGCTGGATTTGAGGAGGACCCTGTTGCATACTTCGACTTCTTCAAGGACTATTATGAGTTCCCTAACTGGGACTATTCAGGTATGTTCTACAACAATGGTGACATTGAGTTCAAGGAGTATGTGGAAGTAGAGTACGAGACAGATGTTGTAACAACAACAATGCTTGATATCTACAGCTGGCTTACTTGGGGCGAAGAGCTTTCATATGGTGTTGAGACTCTTCTTTGGGTAGTTCCTGCGGATGAGAAGGGTATGCCAATCTCAGAGGCTGGTCAGTATGTTAAGTACACTCGCTTCGATATTGATGTTGAGATCACAAATGTTACACATAACGATGCTGATCTTACTATGAGCGTCAAGGGTGCAACTAACTTCTATGTAGGTCTTGCACCAGTTTACCCTGGTGTTCCTATGGAGACAGTTTTCAGCGAGGCTAACCTCTGGATGTATCTCCAGCAGCCTGAGTACCTTGATTGGTGGAGTGGCTATTCTGTTACTGAGGCAGAGAATGAGACTATCAAGCTTTCAGAGTTGAATGGGGAGCCTCTTGACTTCGATACATCATACTATGTATATGTATTCCCATATATGGAGGGTACTGAGTACACTGATTTTGCAGCTCAGTTTGAGCCATATGTAATGACTGTTACAACTAATGCCCTTCAGGCTGGTGGTTCTTGCTCAGTTGAGTTCGGTGATGCAGTTGAGGCATTTGACTCTATTACTGTCCCTGTAACAATTTCTGAGGATACTGATGCTGTTTACTACTATTGGTATTCAGAGGAGGAGTTTGCAGAGTTCGAGAACGATGCAGACGTTCTCGCTGCTCTCTTTGAAGATTGTTATATGCCGATGAGCGCTTATGAGACAGAGGTTTATGAGGGTTACCTCAATCCAGGTGAAACTTGGGTGCTCGCTGCTGTTCCAGTAAGCAAGGATGGTAAGTATGGTGAGGTTGTGGCTGATACATTCAAGACTAAGGAGATTCCTTATGTCGAGACAATTTCAGCAACACTTGAGTCTCTTACACTTGTTGATGGAACGTACACTGCTGTGTTGTCAGTAACTGGCGCAACTAAGATTGCCGGTTATAATGTGTCAACACCAATGAATGAAGATGGTACTGTTGACGTTGAGTCTGAGGCATATAACAACGCTTATATCTCAAAGTATATTGCAACTAAGCCAGGCGTATATTATTCTTGCCAGTGGGCTGATGTAGTTGATGGTAAGGCTACCGTTACCTTCTCACAGAGCTCATATAAGAAGGATTACTATGTTTGGGGTTACAATGTTGATGAGGATGGTGCTGTTGTTGAACTTCAGACAACTCCGCTTTCATTCAACCTTGCTGCAAATCTTCCAGCTGCTGAGTAATCAGAAAAAATAACCGCATAATTCTTCAGAGGCGACCCTTCCCCAGGGTCGCCTCTTTTGTGTAAATTAGTGCGTGCTAATCATCTGATTTTGACAAATTAATGTTACCTTTGTAAGATAATGAAAAATCAATAAAACTATATCTTATGAACAACTTGATGAAACACTTTTTGAGGTCTCTTCTCTGCATTTCTCTTGCTGTTCCTGCGTTCACATCGTGCTACGATGATTCTGAAATCTGGGGCAAGGTTGAGGAGCTTGAGAACAGAGTAGAGGTGCTGGAGGCTGAGATGACAAGTCAGGTCGAGGCTATGAATGCCCTTCTGACAAACGGTGCAACTCTTACCTCATGCAAGAAGAACAGTGACGGATCATACACCATCACACTTTCTAACGGGACAAAGTTCAAGGTTCTTCCTGAGGGAACTGATTTCTCGACACTTGTGTCATATACCCTTATTGACGGAAAGAAGTGCTGGTCTACATTTGACGCTTTGGGAAATCCTGTTCTGATTACTGACACTTATGGAAATCCAATTCCTGTAAGCGCGGACATCAGCGTAAAGATCAAGGACGGAGTATATGTGCTCGTGATCAACGGCAGGGAATATGAGACAGGATATGATGCGGAAGATGTCGTGCAGGTGTTCTCATCTTGCACTCCTCTTACAGATGCTTCAGGAAAGGTTTATGCTGTGAAGTTTACTTTTGGTGAAGGAATGGAGATCACAGTGGCTCTTGATGGTTACAAGGGTGTAGTGTTCAAGCTTTCAAATGTGAATAACTCTGTGGTTTCTGACTATTATCTTGCTTGCGGAACCACACAGTCTTTCCTTATGGAGATGCATGGAGTTCTTGATTACGTCATGCAGGTTCCTGACGGATGGAGAGTCAAGGAAGTTTACGAGGAGCTTACAGGCAATACATATGCTTATGTTACAGCACCTTCTGAGTCTGTAATCGCACTTGGCGCTGCTGAGGCAGAGGGATATATCAAGGTTGTTTCTGTCGTTGAGGGAGGCAATGCATCTGTGACAAAGATGTATGTTTCTACAACTCCTTTCAAGAAACTTAATGTATCTTCATTCAGAGCGGCTGTTCAGCCTTACACAGGAATTCAGAAGTTTGCTTATGGTATTATGACCGTTTCGTCATTCGACGCTGCAACTGTGGTTGACCAGGTGAACAAGATCCTTTCTTCTTCGTCTGACCTTCCTGCAGGTTACAATGTTTCGGAAGTTGCTGTTGACAAGACTCTTGCTGAGATCAATGGTGCAGAACTTTCTGTAACTGAGTCTTATGTGTTCTGGGTGCTTCCTGCTCTTTACAACGAGACAGGAGAGAATGTCGGATTCTATGCTGTGGCTGATATGCTTCAGGTAAAGAGCATCGAACCGATTTCTGTAAATCTTGCTGTAAGTAATGAAACCCTTTTTGATGCTGATCTTCAGATCGAGGTAAAAGGTGCGGATATCGTTTATGCGGGCCTTGTGGAGGTGACTGAATCATTTGTTGAAGAGCTTGTATATCAGGTGAGCAACGGCGTTTATGATGCTGTGAAAGGAAACTACTCTTATAGCGGAGCTGCATCAAAATTCCCAACTTCTGCTAATGCCAGGACTTTGGATTCTGGTACTGAGTATGCTCTTTGGGTTATTCCTGCATCTGAGGATAAGACAACTTTCACTGCATCTGATGTGATGTATAAGAAGTTCTCTACAAAAGCGGTCACTGCAGGTGGAAAACTTAATGTTTCAGTTGCAGACTTTACTGTAACAACTTCTTCAATCAGCACGACTGTATCATGCGAAGGTGCAGCAATGATCTATTACGCATATCTTTCTGCTGATGATGGTAAGAGATATTCTACAGCTTCAAACGAGACAAGAATGAGCAAGCTTCTTGCAGCTGCGACATGTGTCGAGTCAAGAACTTCATCAGTTGAGGCAACAGTCAGCGGTCTTGGACCAAAGAAGACAAAGTGGCTTTATGCTGTAGCGGTAGGAAATGACGGACTTTATGGTGAAGTTCTCTGCAAGGAAGCGACTACATCAAAAGTTACTTTCAACTCATTGTCTCTTTCTCTTGATAATCTTGGAATCACTTCTGACAATGCGAAGTTCCAGATTAATATTGCAGACGGCAAGACAGCAGTTGATTATATCTACTGGTGCGGATATGATAAGGATGAGTTCTGGATCAGCGATGATTATTGCGGTGGTGACAGAATGGGTGCCCAGGATTATATGGCGGCAAATCCGGATGCACCTCAGATCCAGAAGGTGATGAATGCCAACGGTCCGGTGTCTGAGGATGGCGTGATTACCATCGAAGGCCTCTCAATGAATACCAACTATGTCTTTGTTGTTCTTGCAAAGGATGAGGAGGGTAACTACTCAAAGGCTGCCTATAATAAGTTTACTACTCTTGCAGCAGACCTTGGAGACCTTGTACAGGAAGGAACAGACAAGTGGAATGATGCGTTCAGCAAGATCAACATCGAGTGGTTCGAACAGTCTTTCCATGCAGCAGAAAACTCTAACATGTCTGCAAGCTATGCTTTCCAGATATCTTGTCCTACAGACCTTACTGCGTACATCCTTTGTGCTTCAGATACATATTTCGAGGGAATGGGTCTTGCGAGCGTTGAGGAGAAGATCGTGTATGTGGAGGAATATTCAAGCCGCAAGTATGACAACGGTTATGTTCCTTACAAGGATGGTGAGATGATGTGTGAGCCTGACTACTATAAGAACGGAGAACTTAAGGAGGGTCAGCTGATGAATGTATATGACTATTATGTTCACGGTCTTCCTACATTGGGCTTTGCGACATATTTTGCAGAAGGCGACCATGATGGCAAGTGTATCTATTGGGAGGGTGACAAATGTACATACTACGAGAGAGCACTCGAGAGGATCGCTTACTACAACACAATCGAGCCTTATAAGGAAAAAGCTGCAATGTTCGGCCTTACAGGTGATGAGGCTGATGCATGGGCTGATGCTCTGTTTGAAGCATACCGACCATTCTATGAGGATGCTGAACCTATCATCTACTACAATGCGGGTGAGCCTCTCAAGATCTCGAATCCATATGCAATGGGTGTAAACAGCGAGACAGGAAAGGTTTCTGACAGAGTGATCGTAGTCTTCCGTGACCTTCAGGGTAACTACTATGCTCCAATGACAATTGAGGTTCCAGATTATTTCGAATAATATGAAATATTTGATTTCAGTGGTTGCAATCGCGGTTCTACCGTGGATTGCAACCACTTTGTATGCAGAAAATACAGATTCCTCTGACTCACGCGGATACGTGACAGCGGGATTCGAGACAAATACAAACTGGTATCAGAACGATTCCAAGACTGCCGCTACCGTTCCCGATGGCAACTTTGGATCGAATAACCATCTTAAACTTGATTATTACAATTCCAAGTTCTCTGCAGGTATGCAGCTTGAAGCCTATGCTCCTGCCCTTGTAGGATATTCGGCAGAACTGAAAGGTGTGGCTCTTACAAACTTCTATGTGGACTGGAATGATGAAGATTTCTCGGTTACAGCCGGAACCTTCTATGATCAGTTCGGAAGCGGACTTCTTTTCAGAAGCTGGGAAGACAGAGCAATCGGTCTTAATAACGCGGTGACAGGTGCCAGGGTGATATACTCCTACAAGGACATCCTTAATGTGAAGGCGCTGTGGGGTATGCCGAGATATGGAATGAAGTTCTCCGAGACTCAGGTGAAGGGTGCGGACCTCAGCTTCGTCCTTTCAAAACTCATAGGCCTCGATAATACTCATATCGCCCTGGAGGGCTCTGTGCTCGACCGCTATGAGGCTCTGGATGCTGACCGTATTACCGACGGCTGCCTTCCGAATGCTACAGGATGGTCTGCAAGAGTAAATGCTGAGTCGCACGGATTCTTCCTCAAGGCCGAGTATGTTGATGCGGGACAGAAGTATTATTACAACACTTCATATGCAGGCGAGGGCGAGATGTACCACAAGAAGAGAGGTAACGCGCAACTTATCGAGACCGGTTACAATGGCAATGGTCTCGGAGTCAACGTCTCATTGAGACGTCTTGAGTGGATGGACTCGAAGGTGGTGACCCAGGGAGCATCTAACGTGAACATGCTCAACTATGTTCCGGCTCTCTGTACCCAGTATACCTACATGCTTACGACTCTCCATCCTTACGGAGCCCGTACCGGTGAGATTACATCTAGATTCACCAACAGCGGTGAGATCGGAGGACAGATCGATGTGTTCTATAATGTCAAGAGAGGTACATGGCTTGGAGGCAAGCGCGGTATGAAGGTACATGCAAACTTCTCTACATATCATACGATTGCAGAGGAAGGTACTTTCAAGCCAGGCAACCTGCTTTTCCGTGACATAAGTGTGGATATAGAGAAACAGTGGACAAAGAAGTTCAAGTCAACCTTGCTCTGGTCATACCAGGAATTCACACCATCATACGGAGCAAGCAGAACTACATGGCTCTCGAATATCATGGTGGCGGACCTGCTTTACAAGTTCAACAGCTCTCTTGCAGCCAGAATGGAACTTCAGTATCTCGTGACTTTCGAGGATCAGAAGGATTGGATGGCTGCACTTGTTGAAGTGAGCTTCGCACCGCATTGGAGCGTGTATGCCGCTGATATGTACAATCATGGTGATACAAAGGTCCACTATTATAACGGTGGTTTCAGCTACTCTAAGTCACGTACCAAGGTTTCCCTCGGATATGGACGATATAAGGCAGGATATATCTGCTCCGGAGGTGTCTGCCGACAGATACCGGCATATACCGGTGCTAACCTCTCGCTTACAATGCTTTTCTAGGACTTGATTTATGAAGAGAATATACGGTATAATATTTATTATAGTTTCGTGCCTTTTGTCCGCATGTCACGGATTCCAGGATCCGAACGATCTGCTTGCTCTGGTTCCTCAGGCACCTTATTATCTGTCTGTGGACAAGAAAGTGATCGAGTCTGACGGAAAAGATGTGGCTGTACTGACAATTACTGATGTCAAGGGCCTGGTACTTACAGAGGGAGAATACCTTCGTAATACGTCATTCTACATTACTGAACTTGATGAGTGGCGTTCAGGACTGGGTGCGTCAGATGCTCCGAATCTGTTTACAAGTATCGCTGACGGTACATATACCATTTCAGCGATGTATTCGGGAGTTTTTTGTGAGAACAGCGTGACCGTAAGGTCAGAGAACCGTTCCGGCTATGAGATATTCCACAAGAATGTACTGATCTATAAGCTTACCGGTACATGGTGTCAGTATTGTCCATATATGACGGAGGCTCTGCATAATGTGGATGATTACACAAAGGATCACAGTATCGTGATGGCCTTCCATAATAACGATACATTCTCGATCAACTACAACGAATCCCTGGATATGGCAGGTATGCTCCTGAAGAGGTTCGGTACATCTGATGACGGATATCCATACGCAATCTACTCTCTGGCCGAAGGCTCAGGAAAGAGGACAGTCAACGATATCCAGAGGCTTGTTAAGAATCAGCTTACATCCCATCCGGCAGGTACCGGCATCAAGGCGGAGTCGGTAGTTGAAAACGGTAAGGTCACTGTAAATGTCGGGGTCAAGGCTTCCATGGGAGGTAAGTATGATCTTGGTATCGCGATCCTGAAGGATAATCAGACAGCTGTAAACTATAACAATCAGGTAGAGGTCTATAACGATGTGGTGATGATGACATCCGGCAATTTCTTTGCGATGTCGTCAGATGCATTCACTCTTTCTCCCGGTGAGGAAATAGAATTTGAGAAGGTGTGCGAACATCCTGACCTCACTCCAGGAAGTTCATGCAGAGTGGTGCTCTTTACTCTTACCGACAATGGCGGAAAGGTTGTTGTCGACAATGCAGTGGCTTTCAAGATCGGCGAGAGCGTGGATTACAGATATAATGAAGCATCGGAAGGTAATGTTCCTGACACCCCTGAAACTGTCTCTTTCCCGCAGAAGGTACTTGGCATGCAGTTCACTTCGATCGGATGTGTAAACTGCCCATTCCTTGCTGACGCGATAAAGGATGTCCAGAAGAATATGCCGGGGAAGATGATTCCTGTGGCCTTCCATATGGATTATGGTGGTTATGAGGATCCGATGACACTTTCTGTGAATCAGAAGTTTTATGATAAGGTAAATACAGGTGACGGTCTGCCGATGTTCGCTTTGAACTTCAGAAAGAGTTCGTCTCCGATCATCAACGAGTATTCGAAGATCGTTTCAGAGATTCAGCATCAGGCGGAAACATATCCTGCAGTCGCCGGCGTTGCAATAGACAGCAGATATGACAAGTCATCCAACAGCGTTGAGGTTACTGCAAAATTCAAGGCAACTGTCTCGGATGAGTACCGTTACCATATTTTCCTTGTTGAGGACGGTATCGTGTATAGTCAGGTTGGCAGCGATACGCCTGCATATGAGCATAACAATGTTTTCCGTGCTATGGCAGCTGATAATGTCATGGGTACAAAGCTCAATGGCGGAAACAAGCTGGTCAGGGATAAGGAATATACGGTGACAAAGAAGATGACTCTTGGCGAAGGCTGGGATCCTGAAAACATGAGGGTTGTTGTCTCGATTCTTGACACTGAAGACGGTGGCGAAACATTCTGCAGCAACAATGCAAACGAGTGTGCTGTAGGAGATTCCGTGGATTATGACGGTACCATAAAGTCCGGAAACGACAATGACGGTGGCAATGACGATGAAGGAAACGATGATGAAGGTGGTGCTGTCGATCCGGGTAAGGAAGGACGTTTCGCAAGACGTGTCTGCGTTATGGAGTTTACCGGTACCTGGTGTGCGCAGTGTCCTGATGGTGCGACAACTCTCAACTATCTGATCGACAGACAGTATAATGGAAAGGCTTATGCTTTGGCTTTCCATAATAATGATATATATGCCCTTCCGCAGGAGCAGGAACTCTTCAATATGTTCAGATGGAGCGGATATCCGGCATTTGTGACAGACATGAGGGAAGTGGGGCTTCTCAATGAGGGCGGATGTGACGATTCGATTGAGAATTCATTGAAGTCAGCGACACATTGCGGTGTTGCAGTCAGTTCCACTTACGATGAGCAGACTGCAAAGGTTTCTGTAAATGCAAAGGTCTTTGCAGAAAGGGCCATGGCCTACCGAATTGCTGCTTACGTGATCGAGGATAAGGTGAAGGGAGAGCAGACGATGAGTACAGGTACCGTGAATAAGAATTATACTCACAGACATGTGGTGAGAAAGATGCTCTCTTCCAATGTGAGAGGAGAGTCTCTAGGTTCTCTTGCTGCAGGTACAGAGACGGAAAAGACATTTGAATTCACCGTTGACGAGGGATGGAATCTGAAGAATCTTTCAGTAGCTGTCCTTGCAATCGATAAGGACGGACATGTGAACAACATGGCCGTATGTTCAGCGGACGGTGGAAGTATGGATTATGAATATGTAAATAACTGATAATACTATGAAACGAATTTTAATGACCATTCTGGCTGCGGTATCTGCGGTCATGCTCATCTCTTGCGAGGGTAACGAAGGAGGTGAGAACGGAGGCGGTACAAAGCCTCCTACAACAGGCAATGACGGATTCTATGAGTTTCCGTTGAATGTTCAGGAGCAGGGCTTTGAGGCTGCTGACAATGGTGTGTCCATCAATGTGTCAGACCTGAAGGAAAACAACCTTATCTTCAACCTTGTTCCGGGAAAAGCTGTAAAGTCTTACCGTGTCGAGGTGTATCCTAAGGCGATGCTTTACAATCTTCTCTTGAATGAGGGATGTGTAGACGGCACTCAGGCTGACTGCGAAGACAAGATCATCCAGCTCATCAAGAATGCTTCTACTGCAGGTGCTGCTGTTTTCAATTCAACTTATGATGATTTTTCAGCAAAGGAATTCGATTGGGCAAATGCAGACTTTACAAGTGCTGTGATCGTACCTGACTGTGAGTACTATATCATGGTTCTCGGTTGTTATGATCCTGATGGAGTCAATCCTGCATCCCTCAGCATTGCTCACGTGACAACTCCTGCTAAGGAACTTGTGGGAAATCCGGAGATCGGAATCGAAGCTGAGACAGGCTACAGGGCATTCATCGTAAGATACCACCCTAACGAGGACTGTAAGTTCTTCTATCACTGGATCTGGTCGACAGAGGAGATGTCGGAGTATATCGACCTCTTCGGAGACAAGATGATGCGTGACTTCTGCCGTACTGCGGTTTCATCTGCTTACGATGCTACACTTCAGGAGAATCTTTATGTGAAGAGAACTTTCGATACAGCTGATGGCATCATGAGGGATAATACTGCAATCGCTGTAGCAGTGGATGTGAACGGAACGCCTTCTGCTGAAATCATGAGGTATGATTTCTCTCTTAAGCCAATTCCAGAGGGTGACTTTACGCCGGTTGCTGAGATTAAGGCCGGCAGCAGAATCGGAGCGACTCTTGCATACTTTGATATCGAGATGGAGAAGAGCTGCATGTCATGCTTCTTCCGTCTCTATACAGCTGAAAATGCCGATCTTATCAGAACTCTTTCTGCGGATGAGAAATATTCAGAGGCTCTCAGCATTGCAAATGAGGGTTGGGGCGTCTCAAATCAGAGATTCTCATTCGATCCTGATCTCGGTACGCTTACAGGAGATGCTTACAAGACTACAGAGTCTCAGGTGGAACTTACTCCAGATACTGAATATGTAGTGCTTTATGTAGCGAAGAACCACTTCGGAGAACTCTCAGAGCTTTGTTTCTCAGAGCCTTTCTTTACTAAGGAACTGGTACGCGACAGACCGGAGGACTGCGTTGCAGATGTTGAACTTACATTTACTGATGTATCACGCTGGGGATTCAAGTATAACTTCTCATACGATTATGAGACTACGGCATGCTACCGTTTCCAGCTTGTTTATCCATATGATGAGGATGATCCTACCACTGAAGAGGATGACAACTACATCCGTCCTCCACATTATATCAATGATGTGAACGACCGTGACAAATGGATGACATTCTTCTATGACACTTTCCAGGAGGGTCCTGCAGGATATGTTCCTGTAGTCAACATGTGGGAGGCAGAGAAGTCCAACTATGACGGATATTCTATGTATGGTTATGACTCCGGAATTACATATGTAATTGCATACTGTGTAGAGGATATCAACGGTGTGGTAGGTCCGGTGAAGTTCGCTGAGGTTACTACAACAGCCCCTAATCCTGGCCCTAATCCAGTTGTGTCTATCGAGGATCTTGTGTATGACGAGCAGACAGGAGAGATCAGCGGACGTTTTGTTTCAAACGAGGATGCAAAGATGATGAAATACTTCAGCGTGACATCGTCAGATCCGTCCCTCTTCTCAGATTGTGCCCTTAATGACTTGGTAAACACTTCGAGACGTGATTACAATGCGTATATGACCCTTTGGGAGAATAATCTCATGGCTCTGGGACTCAGCACAAACGCAGAGTCTGTTGCGTTTACAGAGAATGTGGACAAGACTTCGACAGCGCCTGTACTCATCGCTGCCATTGCGATCGGTGAGGATGACGGAATCGATGTGTATAGCCCAGTGGTGGCGAAGATCTGGCATAAGGGAGAGTTGAAGGACCTTTCTGATTTCAGAACCCCTCCTACAGAGTAAAAGATAAACTTGACAAATATGAAAAGGAATTTTTTGATCCTGGCTTTCGTAGCCATGCTTTCTGTCTTCAATTCATGCTATGACGATACAAAGATCTGGGAAGCTATCGAAGAAATCAAGTCAAAGATCTCGACACTGATAACAGTGGTCGAGGGATCTGACGGCGAGTATTATTGGGCAGTATGCGGCAACGGTACTCCTACCCCTCTCCAGATCGACGGAAAGAAGGTCCCTGTGACAGTCCTGCCGGCCTTGAAGATTTCTGCTGACAATATGTGGATGATTTCCGTTGACGGCGGTGCTACATGGGTCAACACAGGAATCAAGTATGAAGGACAGAATGCAGATACTGAAACAATCTTCTTCAACGATGTGAAGAAGGAGGGTGACTACCTGATCCTTACTCTTGCTGACGGCAATGTGGTAAAGATATCCATTGTAGGAGATGCTGTCTTCACTGCATCAGCGGATACTCTCTGGTTCTCAAGAACAGGTATGGAGAAATCTGTAGCTGTCGAGATGTCCGGAGTAAAGGCCTATACCATTACGGAGAAGCCTGAGGGATGGAAGGCGACAATGGATGACAGCTATATCTATGTGACTTCTCCTGAAAGCTTTACAGAATATAAGACTCAGGGAACAGTAAAGGTACTTGCTGTATTTGAAAACGGACAGTCTCCTGCAATCCTTTCTCTTGATGTGATGTATGAGCCAATGTTCGCCCTTTCATTTGTGAACGGAAAGGTTTCTGTCGCTCTTTCTGAAAAAACTGGAGAGGATTTCAATGGATATGTGCTTGCCGGATGGAAGAAGGCTGACTTTACTGTAGAGAAGGCTGTTGCCTGGCTGAATTCAGAGGTTGGAAGCATCGTGCCGTTCGAGGGTACTGCGGAGTATGACCTTTCTGAGGTGATTTCAGGATATTCGGAATCAGAGGATTATGTGGTCTTTGCTGCTCCATACCTTCCTGCCAACCAGGTTACTCAGGGCAAGATGAAGTATGAGTCAGGTGATGTAAGCCATGTTTCAGTCAAGTCCATGTCGAACTGGAAGTTCACAAACGTGCGTTTTGACTCAGCTGACCTCACTGCAGAAATGGAGGCACCTTTCTTCGGAGGCTTCTTCAAGCTTGCGGACTGGAATAACTATGGCCGCGACAATTTCCTTGAGACACTCAAGATGGATGAGATTGAGCCTTATACCATGACTTCATATAACGGCCCTGCCAATGCTTTCCCGAATGGCGAAGTCGATATGAATATCCATCCGGCGACTGAATATGTGGTATGGTATATTGCCGAGAAGACGTCAGGTTCATATGAGGCAGACGATTTCGTGACATATACATTCAAGACTCCTGATGTATCTTACAATTCTGCTATTGCAGCTCCTTCGTTCGTTACTAAGAATTCAAAGCCTTCAGGTTTCACTGCAGAGGTGACACCGGCTTCAAATGTCTATAAGACATATGCTGCTGTAGTGAGGTCAGGAGTCATTCCGGAGACAGATATCGAACTTGTAAGATATCTCATCGGAACAGATCAGTATTCTTCAGGAAGTGCAGTCAATACCGTGAGCAATTACTCTGTAAGTGCAGATGACGATGTATATGTAGTGGCTGTTTCTGTATCAGAAAACGGTGAATATGGCAATATCCTCAAGCAGCAGGTAGAGGTTGAGGATGTGACATTTACAGACGCTCTTTCAGTAACAGTGACTGATATCAGCTATGGTCTCGGTGATGTGACTCTCGGTCTTGAGTATACAGGCAATGTCGAGAAGATCACATATCTTGCGGCATCATATACCTATTATACTGATGACGTTCTTGAACGACTCCTTGCTCTTGGACAGATGGGTGATGCAACAAGTGTGGAAATCGAGAAGCTCGGCGGCCAGCTTCACCTTACTGGTCTTACTCTTGGTGCGGAATATACGTTCTATGCTGTCGTAAGCGATGCTGACGGAAATTTCTCGCATATGTACACATATAATTTCGTTCCGACCAACAGTGTAGATTATATCTTGAGTGATTCTGCTGATTATGAGTATGGAATGCCTCAGCTCAGCGGTACTTGTACGGGTTCTGCCAATTCATATACTCTCAACTTGAATGTGGAGATGCCTTCGACATGTGTCAAATACTGGCTTTTCAAGGGTAATTATGAGTATTTTACCGGTGACCCTTGGACAGATTCCGACAAGCTCGTGACAGAGCAGTTCATGGATGTGACAGTTCATACAGAGTCTATTTATGATGTCAAGTATACATATATGAACTCGACTTCAAGAATCTATATGGTATGGCAGGATAATAAGGGTGGTTTCCACGCTATCTACGAATACAATCCAAAGAAATAATCGGTCATGAAGAAACTTTTAATAGCAGCACTTTCGGCCCTGACCATCCTTGCCTCATGTGGCAAGGATCCGATGGGCGGAATCACTGAAATCAATAATCCGCGTGCAGAAAAGCAGGTGGCCAGATATGGCGAGACTGTGACTGTGACCTTTATGGCGGATGGTCCTTGGGAGGCTGAAATTGTCCTTAACGAAGGAACCGGATGGGCTGAAATATCTCAGGTACTTGGAAACGACGCTTCCGGCAAAGGAACAGTGAGAGTCAGATTCTCCCGTAATGAGCAGGGACTTGAGCGCTCGGCTGAACTTTATGTGAAGATCAATGGCGGCGATTCTGTCCTTGTCGCGACTTTCGTACAGGCAGCAGGTGATGATTCTTCCGCAATGTCAAAATTCCTGAATGAGTACATGCATGGCCGTCTTGTGGACGAGTATCTGTGGGCAGATGACTACAAGAAGCTTGACATAGATATGGAAATATCATATGACAAGTTCCTTTATACCCATCTCACGAAGCTCGGAGACAAGAATATCGAGGATGGAGGTTATTACAGAGACTATTCTTCTTCCGCAGGCGAACGATATATCTATTCGTATATCTCAGAGGTGTCTTCTACCAAGACGATCGCCACTAAGGCAGGTGAACTCTCGTCTGTGTCAGGCCTTGGTATCGGACCTCTTTTCGCTTCAGTCTTCGAGGAGGGAACAAACTATATAGGTCTGACTGTAGGATATGTCTATCCTGGTTCTCCTGCAGAGGCGGCAGGTCTCCGCAGAGGTGACACCATCTATCAGGTGGGCAGCACGAGAATCACAAAGTCAAACTATCAGTCATTGATGAACGAGCTGTTCTATACTTCGTCAGGAACATATACGCTTTTATATGCCAGATACGTGGCTAATGAGTCGGCTCAGAGATATGACCTTGTCCTTGATAAGGTTGCCAATATCAAGGCTGCTACATATGGATACAATCCGATCCTGTTTGCTGCAATCCTCAGCAACAATGATGTGGAAGGTGATGATAACGCTCCTTTCTGTATCGGATATATGGCTTCAGAGAGCTTCGATTCTTCAGCGCAGGAGGTTCTTGAGTATCAGATCCAGCAGTTCATTGATGCAGGCATTACCGAGCTTGTACTTGACCTCAGGTACAATGTGGGTGGCGAAGTTCAGCAGAGCCGCTATCTCTCAAGTTCGATCGTAGGACGTAATTATGATGATCAGGTCTTCTTCAAGGCTGAGTTCAATGACGGAAGGAGAGAAGAGTGGAAGTTCCTCAGTGGTCCGAAGGAATCAGACGTGCTTGGAAAGGCCCCTGCAATGAATCTCAAGAGACTTTGGGTCATCATGTCTGAGAATACAGCTTCGGCTTCAGAACTTGTGATTGCCGGTCTCAAAGGTGTTGACTTCCCGGTACACCTCATCGGCAGCCAGTCAGAGGGTAAGAACGTGGGAATGGTCGTGACTCAGACTCTTTATAACGGCCGTCGTTTCGAGTTCGCTCCTATTACATATCGTGGTCTCAATGCCAAGGATGAGTATGGTCCGAAGGATGGTTTCGAGCCGGACAACGGCAACCTGCTCAATAACCAGAATAACAGCTATCGTGACGATGTTGACAATCTGTTCCCTTATGCATTCGGTGATTGGGACAATTTCGACTTTAACATAGCACTCTATTGCTGTTTCTGTGACATTCTCGGTATCGATCGTCCGGACTATGCTGTCAAGAGCCAGTCAGTTTCAGGAATGAAGTCTCAGGCCATGCAGATTCAGAACAGCTCTGAAATGATGGATGCGACTGTGATGAATCCGCAGATCGGACGTTTCGGTAACGTTATCTACAGATAGATTTTAGATACAAGATACTGTCAGGACCTTCATTGAAAAGGAGGTCCATGATGGAAAGATCTGAGTGGAAGCCGTGTTTCTGGGCAAAGACCTGGAAATACGGCTTCTCCAGTTCAAGGTCTTTCAGGATGGTGTTGGGACGCTTCGGGTGTATGGTTTCACGAAGGTCAGTGATCTGTACCTCTCGTGAATACTCTGATGTGGTGCGCAGATCCACCGACAGTCCGGTCTTTTCGATGAAGAAGCGTGTGAGAGCCATGTTCAGGTCAAGCAGTTTCTCCGGGCGGCTTTCCAGAATCGCAAATAGTTCGTCCTGGTAGTATTCGAAATATGCCGAAGTCCTGTAGGCTGATATGATTGCTCTTTCGTGCTGCTGCAGCCACGGTGTGCTCCAGTCTATCCTGATCTCGGATATAGGCTGCTTATGCGTGCCTCCTTCGTGGATGATAGGGAAGGTGAGTGACTGGATGCCGTCTCCGGCATAGAACCGGCATCTGTTTCTGTACGACTGCTTCTGATAGTTTTCGCAGGCTTCGATATAAACGACTGACGGGGACAGTTCGATTGAACCGTCTCCGTCTATTCTGTTTCCTAAGCCTTCCATTTCCTCTGCCATTGCGGCAAAATAGGAAACAGGTGGCATATATGCTGTTGAAAATAACTTCGGCACTTTAGTCGATGCTGCCTTTTGAGTCTGAGCCCATGCCCCTGATGATGCCACGCTTTGATGCGCGGATGAACTCGATGATTGTGTTTCTTTCCTCAGACTCAGGGAATCCGAGTTCTATCTTTGTAAGTGCATCAGATACGTTTGTTCCGCTGTTGTAGATGATGTCGTACATATCCTTGATGCTGCGGATCTGATCGGATGTGAATCCTCTTCTGCGAAGTCCTACGATGTTCACTCCTGCATATGTGAGAGGGTCACGTCCGCAGAGAATGTATGGAGGTACGTCCTTGTTGATCTTGCAGCCGCCTCCGATGAATGCATGCTTTCCGATTCTTGAGAACTGGTGCGCAACCGAACTTCCGCCGATTGTTGCCCAGTCATCCACATCTGTCTCACCTGCAATGCCTACGTAGCTTACGAGGATGCAGTTGTTACCTACAGTACAGTCGTGTGCGACATGAGTGTATGACATCAGAAGCACATTGTTGCCGATCTTTGTCACGCCTCTTCCGCTTGCCTTTGTACCGCGGTTGATTGTAGCGCACTCTCTGATGTTGACATTGTCTCCGATTTCCACATATGTGATCTCGCCGTCGAACTTGAGGTCCTGCGGTATTGCTCCGATGACTGCTCCAGGGAATACTGTACAGTTCTTTCCCATCTTTACGTAATTGAAGATTGTAGCGTGAGGGAGAACCTTGCTGCCGTCTCCGATCTCCACGTGCTCTTCAATATATGCGTATGGGCCTACTTCTACATTCTCTCCGAGCTTTGCATTCGGATGAACAGTTGCGAGTGGATGTATATTTGCCATGTTTCTTCTTATTTCAGGTTTCTGACTGCTTTTGCTGCTGTTGTGTTGATGCCGTGTCCGGACTTTTCTGCTGTGACCTTAGCCTTGAGGAATCCGCCGCAAAGTCTGAGGTCTCCGATCAGGTCAAGGAGCTTGTGTCTGGCACACTCGTTAGGGAAGCGGAGGACAAGGTTGCTCAGGTATCCGTCTTCGCGGACCTTAAGCGCCGGCACATTGAACAGTCTTGACATGTTCTCGACCTGAGTGTCCGTTACCGGATGCTCGACGATCACAATGGCATTGTCGACATCGCCGCCCTTTACGAGGTTGTTGTTGAAAAGGAATTCGAGTTCATGGAAGAATACGAATGTTCTGCATGTTCCGATCTCTTCGACGAACGAAACCGATCTGTCCCATCCTGCATTCTGTACTCCGAGAACTCTTGAGTTGAAGTCTATCTGGACATTGTACGAGAACTCATCTGCCGGTTCGATACGTACTACAGAGCCTTTCTTGTCATTGCGTATCTCGATTGTATCTGATATCTCGATATATTTTCTCGGTCTGTCCTGCTCCTCAAATCCTTCTGCCCATATCGCGTCAATGTAAGGCTTCGCACTTCCGTCCAGAATAGGAACCTCTACATTGTCAATGTCGATGAGTGCATTGTCCACTCCCATTCCTGTAAGTGCAGAAAGCACATGCTCGATTGTCATGACTGATGCGTCGCCGCATGAGATGGTCGTGCTTCTTGCTGTGCTGGATACGTTTTCTGCCAAAGCGGGTACATAAGCATCCTCACCTATGTCTGTCCTTCTGAAGCGGATTCCTGTATCCGCCGGAGCTGGGTTTATCGTCATTTTTGCTACTCTTCCCGTGTGAAGCCCTTTCCCTTCAAATGAGTAGCTTTTCTTCAATGTATGTTGCAGTTGCATTACTCTTCTTCTCTCTTTTTCCTAAAAACGCGCAAAGATAGTTAAATTTTTCGTTATCACTACTTTTTGCCTGCTTTCTTGAACGCCGAGTAACTTCTCATGTAATCCATGTACGGGATGGCTGGAGTGCCGAAGAACGACTGTCCAGGAGTCTTCACATTTGAGATAAGTCCGGCCTGCGCTCCGAATGAGGTGTTGTCGGCTACGGTAAGATGTCCGGCGATGCCGACCTGACCTCCGATTATGCAGTGCTCTCCGACCTTTGATGAGCCGGCGATGCCTGACATTGCGGCCATTACCGTATTAGGTCCGACCTCCACGTTATGAGCGACCTGACAGAGGTTGTCAATCTTCGTGCCTTTCTTAACAATTGTTGATCCCATCTGCGACTTGTCGATACATGTGTTGGCACCAATCTCGACGTCGTCTTCAATGATTACGTTTCCTGTATGCTCGATCTTCTTCCATGTTCCGTCTTCGAGCGGTGCGAATCCGAATCCGTCCGCTCCGATCACGGCATTGGCATGTATGATGACGCGGTCTCCGATGACCATTCCCGGATAGATGCGGGCACCCGGATAGATGATGCAGTATGAACCTATCTTCACGCCGTCACCCACATACACGTTTTCGTATATCTTGGTGCAGTTTCCGACCGATGCTCCCTTGCCGATGTAGGCAAAATCTCCGACATACACCTTCTTTCCAAGTCTTGCGCTCCATCTTACCCTGCTTCTGCAGCCTCTGTAGCGCCTGTATGACCTTTTCTTTGCGGTCACATAGTCCAGGAGAGCTGCAACAGCGGCATACGAATCATCGACCCTTACCAGTGTTGCTGATACGGGCTCCTTAGGCTCAAATGTCTTGTTTACGATGATGATGTCGGCCTTGCACTTGTATACGTACTGCTCATATTTCGGATTTGCGAAGAAGCATATGGCTCCCGGTTTTCCGCTCTCGATGCGGGCAAAAGTCGTTATGGTCGCCTCTGGGTTTCCATCTACTGTTCCTCCCAGGATTTCTGCTATCTCCTTTGCTTTGAATTCCATGATATTACAGGTTCAATAATTTGCGTTATTCTGAATTTATACTTACATTTGCACCGTGAGAATGATTCAGGGGGCAAGGTTGCCCCCTTATTTTATGCATTGACTCAAAGTTAAAATGAACGCTTCGGTAATACTAGATGCAATTAACGATGAAATCGTTGCACGCGGGTGCTTTATTGTTGATGTTTCAGTCAGCAAAGATAATGATATTGTGCTTACGGTGGAGTCAGAAGAGGGAACAATCGAACTTGATGATTGTGTAGCTCTCAGCCGTTACTTCGAAACTAAGTTCGACAGGGAAGTGGAGGACTACTCGCTTACTGTAAGTTCTGCAGGTCTTGACCAGCCTTTCAAGGTGTACAGGCAGTATCTCAAGGCTGTGGGCACGAAGGTTGAGGTGTCGCTCAAAGGCGGAAAGAAGATGGTGGCTGAGCTTGAGGCCGCTGACCAGGAGAGCATCACGCTGAAGTATGTTGCGAAGGAGGCCGTGGAAGGAAAGAAGAAGAAGGAGCTTGTGGAACATCTGGACCGCTTCACAATGGATCAGGTCAATGCAGTGAGACCTTACATCGAATTCAAATAATAAAAACATAAACAAAATGGAAAAGATTGAACTTAAAGATGCTTTTGCCGAGTTCAAGAACCAGAAGAACATCGACAGACCTACGATGATGGGTGTGCTTGAGGACGTGTTCAGGACTCAGATCACTAAGACTTATGGATCAGCTGACAACTTCGATATCATCATCAATATCGACAAGGGAGACTGCGAGATCTATTGGAACAGAGAGGTTGTAGAGGAAGTTGAGGACCCTAACACACAGATCGCTCTTGAGGATCTCGAGGACGATGACTATGAGGTTGGTGAGACTTTCGCAAAGAAGATCGAGCTTAAGGACTTCGGCCGTCGTGGTATCCTTAATATCCGTCAGAACCTTCAGGGTCGTATCATGGATATCGAGAAGGCTAATCTCTATAACAAATATGTAGGCAAGATCGGTGAGATCTTCACAGGTGAGGTATATCAGACATGGGCTAAGGAGGTCCTTATCCTTGATGAGGATGGAAATGAACTCCGTCTTCCTAAGTCTGAGCAGATCCCGGGCGAGCACTTCAAGAAGAACGATACAGTAAGAGCCATCATCAAGAGTGTGGAGATGAAGAACAACACAACTCCATACATCGTGCTTTCAAGAACTACTCCGGAGTTCCTCGAGAAACTCTTCGAGCAGGAGGTTCCTGAAATCTATGACGGACTCATCACAATCAAGAAGGTTGTACGTGTACCAGGTGAGCGTGCCAAGGTGGCAGTAGAGTCTTACGATGAGAGAATCGACCCTATCGGAGCATGTATCGGTGTGAAGGGAGCACGTATCATCGGAATCGTACGTGAGCTCCGCAACGAGAACATCGACGTACTCCAGTGGACAAACAATACTCAGCTCCTTATCCAGAGAGCACTCAACCCTGCAAAGATTTCATCAATCGTTCTTGGAAATCCTGAGGATGAGAAGATCAAGGTATACATGCTTCCTGATGAGGTCAAGAAGGGTATCGGTAAGGGCGGATGCAACATCAGACTCGCCGGTATGCTTGTTGGAAAGGAAATTGAGGTATGGAGAGAGCTTCCTAAGGACGAGATCGATGAGGAGGAAGAGGATGTACTCCTCGAGGAGTTCAACGACGTGATCGAGGACTGGATCATCGAAAAGCTCCAGAACATCGGTTGCGATACTGCAAAGAGCGTTCTCGCACTTTCTGCAGAAGATATCGCCAAGAGGGCAGACCTCGAGGATGAGACAGTAGAGGAGATCATGGATATCCTCCGCGCTGAATTTGAAGACGAAGAATAAAGATAACAAGGGGTAATATGGCAGAAATCAGATTAAGTAAACTTACAAAGCAATTCAGCATCGGACTTGCACGACTTGTTGATTTTCTCAATGAGAAGGGAGCCAATGTGGAGATGAACCCGAACGCAAAGGTTTCGGATGAGTTTCTTCCGGCTATAGAGGCAAAGTTCGGTGAAGACCAGAAACTTAAGAAAGACTCGGAGAAGGTGACCATCAAGCTCAAGGAAATCATTGAGCTGGGTGCCAAGAAGAAGCCGAGCCAGGAGGATGAGGAAATTCCTGAAAGAGAGGTTGTGATCAAGAGCAATGTTCTCAATGAGGAGCGTCCTGCAGAGCCTGTAGTGGAGAAACCAGCTCCTGCTCCAGCATCGGTTGCAGAGCCGGCTGTTGTTGCCGGACCGAAGGTGATCGACAAGATAGACCTTTCTCAGTTCGAGAAGAAGCCGGCTTCAGTGAAGGCAGAAGTGAAACCAGAACCTAAGCCGGAACCGGTATCTGTGCCGGAGCCAGTAAAGGTTGCAGAGCCAGCCCCTGCACCGGTACCTGTATCAGAGCCTGCACCGGCTCCCGCCCCAACCCCAGCGGAAGAGCCTGTGAAGCCTGCTGAACCAAGGGAGGTGAAGATTGAGGTGGAGAAGCTTGCCGGTCCTAAGGTGGTGGATAAGATTGACCTTTCACAGTTCGATAAGAAGAAGAAAAAGAAGAAGAGAGAGAGAATCGGCAAGGAAGGCAGCCAGAAGGTTGATGTGACCAAGGTTGAGGCTACAAACAACGTTGGCAAGAAGGATAAGAAGGATAACAGGGACAACAAGAATCATCCTAACAATAACAACAACGCTCAGCAGCAGAACGCCGGCAAGAAGGACAAGAAGAACCGACGCGACCGTGGTGCTGAGAAGTTCAAGCCAATGACGGAGGCGGAGCAGGAGGAGATGCAGAAGGAGATCCAGAAGCAGATCAAGGAGACCTATGCCCGCATGAACGAGAATAAGAAGGGTAACTTCGGAGCTAAGCACAGAAAGGAGAAGAGAGAGCTTGCATCGCAGAGAATGCAGGAAGAGATGGAGATGCAGGAGCTCGAGCAGAAGGTATTGAAGGTTACCGAGTTCGTTACTGTAAATGACCTCGCTACCCTTATGAACAATACCCCTGTGACTAAGGTTATCGGTGCATGTATGAGCCTTGGTATGATGGTGTCCATCAACCAGCGTCTCGATGCTGAGACACTTGTACTTGTAGCAGAAGAGTTCGGTTATGAGGTTGAGTTCGTGACTGCTAACCTTACAGATGCGATTGCCCAGGGTGAGGCAGAGGATTCTGCAGAGGACCTTCTCCCACGTCCACCGGTGATCACTGTGATGGGACACGTTGACCACGGTAAGACATCGCTTCTCGACCAT
Organism: Bacteroidales bacterium; assembly: GCA_017555965.1. Lineage (GTDB taxonomy): Bacteria > Bacteroidota > Bacteroidia > Bacteroidales > UBA932 > Cryptobacteroides. Next base: position 16,046 of record JAFZFH010000129.1, on the reverse strand, counting down.
ATCCGTAACGCGAACGTGATCGCAGGTGAGGCCGGTGGTATCACACAGCATATCGGTGCATATCACGTGGAGCTTCCTGACGGACAGAGAATCACATTCCTTGATACTCCAGGTCACGAGGCGTTTACAGCGATGCGTGCGCGTGGTGCCAAGATGACAGACGTTGCCATCATCATCGTTGCGGCGGACGACTGCATCATGCCTCAGACAGTCGAGGCGATCAACCATGCTCAGGCAGCAGGTGTACCTATGGTATTTGCGATCAACAAGATCGATAAGCCAGGTGCAAACCCTGAGAAGATCCGTGAGCAGCTTTCACAGATGAATATCCTTGTGGAGGATTGGGGCGGTAAGTACCAGTGCCAGGAGATCTCTGCGAAGAAGGGTATCGATGTGGATCTTCTTCTTGAGAAGGTGCTTCTTGAGTCAGAAATGCTTGACCTCAAGGCAAATCCTAACAAGAGAGCTGCAGGTGCCGTGATCGAGTCATCACTCGATAAGGGTCGTGGATATCTTGCTACGATCCTTGTACAGAACGGAACACTCAGAGTAGGTGACGTGATGCTTTCAGGTTGCTATACAGGTAAGGTAAAGGCAATGTTCAACGAGCGTGGACAGAAGGTGGATGAGGCAGGTCCTTCAACTCCAGTTTCAGTTCTCGGTCTTAACGGTGCTCCAACAGCAGGTGAGACATTCGTTGTAATGGCTGACGAGAAGGAGGCTAAGGATATTGCGAACAAGCGTGAGCAGCTTATCCGTATCCAGGGTATCAAGACCCAGAAGCATATGACTCTCGAGGAGATCGGTCGTCGTATCGCTATCGGAAACTTCAAGGAACTCAATGTCATCGTCAAGGGAGACGTGGACGGTTCAGTGGAGGCGCTCTCAGACTCTATCATCAAGCTTTCTACAGAGGAAGTTCGCGTAAATGTGATCCACAAGGCTGTAGGTGCGATTTCAGAGTCAGATATTCTCCTTGCCGCTGCATCGGATGCGATCATCATCGGCTTCCAGGTACGTCCTATGCCTTCAGCGCGTAAGCTTGCTGAGAAGGAGGAGATCGAAATCCGTCTGTACTCAGTCATCTATGACTGTATCAACGAGCTCAAGAGCGGTATCGAGGGTATGCTCGAGCCAGAGCAGAAGGAGGTTGTTACCGCTACTGCTGAGGTTCAGGAGACATTCAAGATCTCTAAGGTGGGTACTATTGCAGGATGTATCGTCCGTGAGGGTAAGCTCCAGAGAACTGCGAAGGTGCGCGTGATCCGTGACGGTATCGTTGTCTACACAGGCGAGCTCGGATCTCTCAAGAGATTCAAGGATGATGTCAAGGAGGTTCACATGGGTATGGACTGTGGTCTCAATATCCAGGGATACAATGACATCAAGGTGGGTGATGTTGTTGAGGCATACACTATCGAAGAGATCAAGAGAACACTCTAAGCGATCATAAATAAAGAGGCCGACTAATAAGTGTTAGTCGGCCTCTTTTCTATTATGGATAGTCTACGAACAGAGGGGATAGGGTAAGTTTGGCTGTATTTTTATGCCCTTACGTATCTGTCTTGATCTTTCGTAGCTTCGTTGACGCAGGGGCTAGAAGCGCCAGCCGAGGGTGAGAAGGGCCTTCCAGTCTGATCGGGTGATGAGAAGTTCAGGGGCAGGCTCAAGGATGTTGTCCTCGTCGTCGAATATATAATCGCTGTACGGCATATAGTATTCGCTGTTGTAGGTGTTCATTCTGACAGCAAAGTCAGCAAAGAATGAACCTTTTGAGCTATATCCCAGTCCGAAAGAGAAATTGCTTCTATAGAGCCCGTTGAAGTTCTTCTCTGGCGAGGTTGTCAATCCGTATCCACCTCTGATTGCTGCTTTTCCGATCTTCAATTCTGCTCCAAGACGCAACATGTGCTGCGGACCGAACACTTCCTTGATTACGCTGTTGACCTCATCAAAGTAATCCTGTTCATCGCCATCTGCACTGAACTGCATCTGACTGTAGTCGCAGTATTCATAATCAGCGCTTACGATTCCTACGGCTCCGAAGGTATATGCAAGTCCGATATTCGCTCTGAACGGTGATATGACAGTATATCTGTATTCGCCTTCAGGACTGTATGCGTATCCGTCATATGAAGATGGGGTAAACTCTGTCGAACCTGTGTATTGCCATCTCTCAATGATGCTGTTGACTTCAGGAGTCTGGATTGCAGCTCCGATTCGCAGACCGAATCCCGGAGTAAGTATCGCACCTAATTTGGCGTAGGCTCCGGAACCATCTGCTTCATATCTGAAGTTGTATTTCATCTGACTGAAATACATGTACTTGCCGTTATTAAGAGCGATCTCGAAATCATTAGGGTCAAGGGCCTTTTCCTTGAAATACTCGTCGTAATGGTAGTCGAGTGAGATCATGCCAAGGTTTGCGCCGATATAGAGCAGATCAGATATGTTTGCTCCTATATTGAAGGCATAGTCATATTTGCCACCGCTTACCTGTCTGCCATATGTCTGGTCGAGGTCTCCACCGACAACTATGTCTCCGTTGTCGAAAACAAGCTCGCTGGCACCTACGTATCTGTCGTTGAATTCTCCGTATGTGCCGATCATTCCGCTTTGATAAGCTACGACCGAACTCCATGGATAATTGTAGTATGCATCTGATGAGTTCAGGTCGGTGTCAAGATAACCGTCCGCTGCCACCGCCATCGCACCCATGAATGACGTGGTGGAGTTTATTCCGTTTGCATAGACGTTCTGATCGAAACTTGCTGTCTTGTTGACAACAAAACCGAAGGTCATGTTCTTGAGACCCGAATTTCTGTTAGTGTCCCAATTGATGGTCATTCCCATGTTAGGAACATTGAATGACGTCATGCTGCTTTTCATCTTCCTCTCAAAATAGGGAAGAGTACCGTCTGCGTATGGAGATACTCCCTGAGATGTTGAAGCTGAGAGTGTGATTCCAGGGGTTATTGTGAACTGGGAGTATCCGGCCACGGCGCTGCCGGCAGGGTTGATTGTTATGGAACCCAGGTCACCTCCAAGTGCTGTAAATGCATTTCCCATTGCAACAGATCTTGCCGTCCCCTCGTAATTGTTCTCGCTGAACAGCAGACCGTCATACGCACTCTGAGCGTATCCGCAAAGCGCTGCCATCATCAGCAGGATTGTAATAGCTGTCTTTCTCATATCATATCAGTCTTAATGGTTGTTTCTATCTTCTTCCGCTTCCACCGGAGCCGCCTCTGCTGAATCCGCCTCCACCATTGCTGTTGAAGCTTGATGAACGGGTCTGGGTCTGTGCAGGTGTACTTCTTGGTACGGTCGATGGCCTGTCGACTGTTCCTCTGCTCTGGCTGCTTGAACTGCTACCTCCTCTGGTGTATGTTGAAGATCCGTTTTCTGCTGCCGCATTGTTAGTTGACACTGCCGGTCTTCTGTATGTAGTCTTATTTCCGGACTCTGCAGGGCTCTTGCCTGAAGCTCCCTGGCTTCCTGCAGATACCGCTGTACTCTGTCTCGACGCAGTCCTTCTTGCTGCAGAGGTGCTGCCTGAAGATTTTGATGCAGTCGCGCTGCTGCGTGATACAGAGCTTCCTCCGACAACTCCGCGTCCTGTGCTGCTGCTTGAACCGACACCTCTTCTCACAGTGGTCTTTTCTGAGCTTGTGAATGTTTGTCCCTTGTTCTCTGTCTCATGTCTTGGGGTATGCATCATGTGGCTTGAGAAATGTCCGCCGTGTCCGAGCCCCGGACCATGTCCCCAATGTGGGCCAAATCCGCCGTACCATCCTGCATAGTGCGGATACCATGAATAATATGAGCCCCAATATCCGCCGTAATACCATGGGTCATACCATCCCCATGATCCCCAATAGCTGAACGGGTCATACCATCTTCCCCAATATCCGCCGTAGTACCAAGGGTCGCTCCATCCGTAGAACCACGGATCGTTCCATCCGTAGTACCATGAACCGTATCTTCCGTAATACCAAGGGTCATTCCATCTGTAGTACCATGGGTCACGCCACCCGAATCTCAATGATGACATGCTCCAGAACGGACTCCAATGTCTGCTCCAGTACCATGAGCTTCCGATGCTGTATGGTGAATAGTAGTACCACGGGTCTACGCTGTTCCTCCAGTCGTATGGATTTTCCCAGATGGTGACTTCTGAAACCTCGACATTCTTGACAGAATTATCCTTGTTCGGTGTGTTTTCTGAAAGGTAGATCGGTGACTCCTTTGTCTTTGCTATGAGGGCATCGGTCTCTGCCTTGCCGGCCTTCTTTTCTTCCTTTGACATCAGGCTCGGGGTGTTTGCGTAGATGCCGTCCGAGAATTTCTGACCTTCTGTTGAAGAAGCAAGGCGTGTGAGCGTTCCGCATGACGAAAGAAGCAATGTCACCGCAATCATCAGTACTGAACTCTTTTTCATATTCTTTTCTCCTTTATTTCTAATAATTTCGTATCTTCGCAACTTGGTTTGACATGCAATAAATATACCGCTCTGAACGGGCGCAAACCAATGCATTCAACGACAATAATACGGATAAAAACTATAAAAAACAAAAATACAATGGCAAAAGAAGTAACCAAGAGATCAGACAACTACTCGCAGTGGTATGACAATCTTGTTGTAAAGGCAGACCTTGCAGAGCGTTCTGCAGTAAGAGGATGTATGGTGATCAAGCCTTACGGATATGCAATCTGGGAGAAGATGCATGAGGTGCTTGACAAGATGTTCAAGGAGACAGGTCATGTCAATGCATATTTCCCTCTTTTCATCCCTAAGTCATTCCTCAGCCGTGAGGCAGAGCATGTGGAAGGTTTCGCTAAGGAGTGTGCAGTGGTGACTCACCACAGACTTATGGCAGATCCTGATGGCAACGGTGTCGTTGTTGACCCTGCTGCAAAGCTCGAGGAGGAACTTATTGTAAGACCTACTTCTGAGACCATTATCTGGAATACATACAAGAATTGGGTGACTTCATGGAGAGATCTCCCTATTCTCTGCAACCAGTGGGCTAACGTAGTCCGTTGGGAGATGCGTACCCGTCTTTTCCTCCGTACTGCAGAGTTCCTCTGGCAGGAAGGTCATACTGCACACGCAACACGTCAGGAGGCAGAGGAAGAGACAATGAAGATGGTGAATGTTTACGCTGACTTTGCGCGTAACTATATGGGTGTTCCTGTAGTTGTAGGACATAAGAGCCCTAACGAGCGTTTTGCAGGTGCTCTCGACACAATGACAATCGAGGCCCTCATGCAGGACGGAAAGGCTCTCCAGGCAGGTACATCACACTTCCTCGGTCAGAACTTTGCCAAGGCATTCGATGTGATGTTCACTAACAAGGAAGGAAAGCAGGAGTATGTATGGGCTACTTCATGGGGTGTATCTACCCGCCTTATGGGTGCCCTCATCATGGCTCATGGTGACGATAACGGACTTGTACTTCCTCCAAAGCTTGCTCCTATTCAGGTTGTGATGGTTCCTATCACAGGTAAGGATGAGGCTGTGAACAACGGTATCCTTGACAAGATGTATTCATTCAAGAAGGAGCTTGAGGCTAAGGGCATCAGCGTTAAGATCGACAACAGAGACACACTCCGCCCTGGATTCAAGTTTGCAGAGTGGGAGCTCAAGGGTGTTCCTGTACGTCTTGCAATGGGTGCACGTGACCTCGAGAACGGAACAGTGGAGCTTGCACGTCGTGATACATGTGAGAAGTCGTCACATTCTCAGGAAGGCATCGCAGATGTAATTGCAGCCCTTCTTGACGACATTCAGGCAAATATCTATGCAAAGGCACTCAAGTTCCGTGACGAGAGCATCCGTAAGGTTGACACTTGGGAAGAGTTCAAGGAAGAGATCACAAAGGGTGGCTTCCTTCTCTGCCACTGGGACGGAACTCCTGAGACAGAGGAGAAGATCAAGGAAGAGACAAAGGCTACAATCCGATGCATCCCTGTAGACAGCGCAGTGTGCGAAGAGGAAGGAAAGTGTATCTACACAGGTAACCCTTCAAGCCGTCGCGTTCTTTTTGCGATTTCTTACTAATCTGAACATGCCTTGTTGAAAGCTATGAAAAGAACCTTGATGATTGCAGGCCTTATGCTGGCAGGATTGTCGGCATGGGCACAGAACAGTGACGCTCTGAAGGCTGTTACTGAGGCAGCGAAGGAGATTACAGAAGCGCAGGCGGAGGCTCCGAAGATAGAAAAGCCTAAGTACTGGGCGAAGTCGTTGAAGACCAACATGAAGTTCGGTCAGACTTCTCTGACAAACTGGGCAGCCGGAGGAGACAATACAGTCACTCTCCAGGCCTTTGTTGACGGAAATGCAAATTATGCCAAGGCTAACGTCTTCTGGAACAATCGTCTTCAGCTTGATTATGGTTTCGTGTATGCTTCATCGAAGCCGATTCTTCAGAAGAGTGATGACAGAATATATCTTGAGAGCAAGTTCGGTTACAAGAATGCGAGCATGAAGAATTTCTCGCTTTCTGTCAACTATGACTTCAAATCGCAGTTCAATACAGGATATGACTATCTTACTCCATCGGTTCCTGACAAGTATAAGGATTCGGAAGGCAATCTTCCTGGATTGAATGACCTCCCTAACAAGGATCAGGTGGATCTCTGGAAGGACGCGCGTAAGGTCAAGTCCGGTTTCCTTGCGCCTGCATATACCAACCTTGCTGTCGGTATTGACCTTATCCCTGCAAAGTGGCTCTCTCTTAACCTTGCACCATTGACAGGAGGTGTTGTGATCGTGAGAAACGAGAATCTGAGAAAGAACTATGGTATGAATCTCAAGGATGAGTTCAAGGAGACAGATCCAAGCCAGTTGACAGGAGCAAGCTACAGAAGCGCACGTTTTGAGTTCGGTGCTCAGATCAAGGCTGATATCGCTGTCAATGTAAACGATAATTTCAAGTATACATCGCAGGTGGTGCTCTTCTCGAACTATCTTGATCATCCGGAAAATCTCCGTGTAAACTGGGATAACCGTTTTGACTGGAAACTGGCCAAGTACTTCTCTCTGACTCTCACCACAAACCTCATCTATGATGACAAGGTGATGATCTACAGCGAGGCTGACGGTCTTACCAAGCAGAGAGTACAGTTCAAGGAGTCCCTTCTGTTCGGTTTCACCTGGACAATTGCAAGTAAATAATAATGTATAGCAGAACGACCCTTCTGGCAGTTAGCGGCGGCATTGATTCCATGTGTATGGCGGATATCTTTGTCCGCCGTTATGCGTCTGAATGCCTCGCGGTCGCCCATTGCAACTTCAATCTTAGAGGAGATGATAGTGATGGGGATGAGGCTCTTGTGCGCAGATGGGCCGAAGAACATGATGTAAGACTTCATGTGAAGTCATTTGATACCAGAGGGTTTGCATCAGAGCATGGTGTGAGCATTGAAATGGCGGCAAGAGAGCTTCGTTACAGATGGTTTGCAGAATTATGCACCACTGAAGGATATGACGAAGTAGCTGTGGCCCACAATGCCAATGACAATGCAGAGACCCTGGTCCTGAATCTCCTTCGAGGATCTGGTGTGAAGGGCCTTGCAGGAATGTCTGCAGAATCATCTCTGCCTTATTCGGAAGACACTTCAGTGAAACTGATAAGGCCTCTTCTGGACATGACCCGAAAGCAGATTGAGGGATATGCTCTGGCAAATGGTATCAGATATCGCAACGACAGCACAAATTCGTCCTCGGAATATAAACGCAACATGCTCAGAAACGAGGTCTTTCCTATTTTTGAGAGGGTGAATCCTTCTGTTGTAAGGACACTCAACAGAGAGATGGGATATTATGCTGAAGCGAATGAAATCCTCTCCGACTGGTGTGCAAGGGAGGCTGAGGATCTGCTTAGGGAAGACCGGACCAGGATCCCGTATGCCGGTCTTCTTTCAAAAAGACATTGGAGATACATCCTGTATCATATTCTCGAACCATATGGGTTCAATTCCGCAACATTAGCATCGCTTGAAGACCTTCTGGCATCAGACAGGACTGTGTCCGGAAAGAGGTTTGAGGCGAAGGATCATGCCGTTCTGACCGAAAGGGACAGTCTTCGGATCGTCAGCATGGATAAGTTCTCAAGTCCTGTAGATGAGGTCATCATGCCTGTAAGATGTGCCGGCACCTACCATTTCAACGGACGTGCATTCAAGGTGGAGACCATAGAATGGACTCCTGATATGCCTTTGAAGCAGCCTGAGGGTGTCCTTATCTTCGATGCAGAAAAACTCAGGTTCCCGTTTGTGTTCAGACCATGGCGTGAAGGCGACTGGCTCATCCCTTTCGGAATGAGAGGAAAGAAAAAGGTCAGCGACCTTTTCGCTGACCTTAAATATGATTCCTTCATGAAGAATGCTGCAGTGATGATTTCTGATGTCCGTACCGAGGGCATGGCTGAATGTCAGCACGTTGCCGGTGTTGTCGGCGTCAGGACAGATGACGGATATAAGGTGTCATCGTCTGTCACGAAGTCAGTAATCAGAATATCTATCTTATAGACATCACATATGGCATACGCGCATATGCCTTGCCTGTCTCCTGTGCTCCGAATTCCTTGAATGCATCAGCTACGCTTTCGAATGCTGTGCCTGCAAGGGCATTGCTTTCTCCTGTAAGTGACTCGAGGAGGATTTCCACTGTGCTCAGCGGCTTAGGATAACCTACGACCTGAACATCATTGAGTCCGTTTACTCCATTGATTGAGAGTGCGGCATAATTGATTGCATCTTCAAGTGTACCGATTTCATCAACGAGTCCGATTCCAAGAGCATCTGCACCTGTCCATACTCTACCCTGAGCGATTTCGTCCACTCTTGTCACTGTCATGCCGCGTCCTTCTGAAACGAGGGTAGTGAACTTGTCATAGATTCTTTCGACTGATGCCTGCATATAGTCAATCTCATTTTTGCTGAGAGCCCTCATCATGCTGTACATGTCGCTGTGCTCGTTTGAGTTGACCGGAGTGATTGTGATATGAAGCTTATCCTTCACGACTCCGCCAAAGTCAGGAATCATGCTGAAGACTCCGATAGAACCAGTGAGGGTTGAGGCATTCGAATAGATCTTGTCACAGTTTGCTGAGATCCAATATCCGCCTGATGCTGCATAGTCTCCATAAGATGCAATTACAGGCTTGTACTCTCTCAGAAGGTCGAGTTCAGCTTTGATCTTTTCTGAAGCAAGTACGCTACCTCCCGGTGAGTTGACTCTGAGGACAACTGCCTTGACTGTCGAGTCCTGTCTTACCTCAGAGATGATTTTTGCGAAACGGTTACCTGCAACATTTTCCTTTGCGTTTCCGTCAACTATCTCTCCGGAAGCGTAGATCACAGCAACCTTGCTCTTAGCCTTGAAGTTTACAGTGTTCTTCAAGGTAGCGTAATCTGTGAGTGAGATTCCTTTCACATCCTCATACTTGTCTGCAACGAAGAGGTCGCAGAGCTTCTGCTCCAGCTGGTTATAGTTGAGAAGTTCATCAACAAGTCCGTGTTCCACCCAATCGGAAGGGAAGTTGAGCTCGAGGTTGTTGATGATCTCATTGAGGTTCTCTACGCTGATTTCACGGGCCTGTGCGATTTCTGAAGCCCATGTGCTCCAAAGAGATTCTACCATCTCTGTATTCTGCTCGAGATTCTCCTTGCTTGATGAGTTTCTGATGAACATCTCGCCTGCAGACTTATATTTTCCGTGGCGGATGAGCTGTACGTTTACTCCAAGCTTGTCGAGAATGTCCTTGAGGAATATCATCTGTGAACTGAGTCCGTTGAACATGTTCATTGCTCCGTCGTGCGGAGTCATGAATACCTTATCTGAAACGGATGCGATATAGTAGCCTGCATTGCTTGGGCTTTCGATGTATGATACGATTGCCTTGCCGCTGTTGCGGAAGTTCTTGAGTGCCTTGCGGAACTCTTCCACCTGTGCAGTACCACCGCTTACTCCGTCAGGCTTCATATATATGAACTTGACTGCCGGGTCTTTTGCAGCGGAATTGATTGCGTTGATGGCATCGTAAATTCCGAGAGACTCTACTGATGTGCTTCCGGACATGATCATGTCCATAGGATTTGCTTCAGCACTCTGCTCGTTCAATGTGAATGTGCTCATGTCTATCTTCAGAACTGCCTCGCGTGGCATTACCGGCTGCTTGTCGCCTAAAGATGCTACGGCTCCGATTACCGCGAATGAAAAGAAGAATGCTACAAAGCTGAAAATCAACAGACCCGCGAGTACTGCAAGGGTCATTTTAACAAAATCTTTCATGATGATTTTATTTTAGTCAGTTTGTCTTTAATGTCAATTTATAATGTTAGACGCATTGATTACAAATGTACTACAAATTTCTTTCAAATTAGAATGTTTTTCGTACATTTGCGCCTATGATGAGAAATGTGCCCTTGAAAATATGTACAGTCTTGCTGATAGTATGGTACTTTATGAGTATCATAGGTTTCGGTGTGCATACTTGTATGGGTTCTCAGCGTTCGTTCGTGACTTCTTTCATCAGTGGAATGGCATGTGAGGATGTACATCCGGAACACAACTGCTGCCATAGTAATGAGGGATGCTGTTCTCATCATGAAGAAGATGATCATGAGGATGAAGACAACGGATCGTGCTGCTCGAACGAGTATCAGGTTCTTGATCTGACAGGAACTCTTTCGCAGGACGATTACTCTGAACTTGTACCAGAATGCAATGACAATTTCAACGATAATTGTATTGCAGGTCTGCTGACTCAAACATCCTTCAGTCCTATAGACTTAAATATCATCAAATATAGTCATGGACCCGATTCCGGGAACATCAGTCGAGCAGACGTACAGTCTCTCCTCGGCATCTGGCGCATCTGATTCATTGAGTATCTCCTATGCTTTGACTCATTCTGAATGAGTATCAGTCATTCTGGATGAAATGAAGAAATTCAGTGAATATCAATCAGATTATGAAAAAGACAATATTATATCTTATCGCAGTTTTCGTGACTGCTTTTGCCGCATCCGCTCAGGTCGTGGATCAGAACGGCCATGTCGTAGATACGACATCCATCTATGGAGAGCGTGCCGACAGCCTTAATGCGGCCGTATTCGTTTCCAATCAGGCAGGAAACTATCTTTCAAAAGTAAAGCCTGTACGTACAGAAGTGATTTCTGCTGCGGGACTCTGCAAGATGGCCTGCTGTAACCTTGCGGAAAGTTTTGAAAACTCTGCAAGTGTCACAGTCGGATATTCAGACGCCGTGACAGGAGCCCGTCAGATCAGACTCCTTGGACTTTCAGGAGTGTATACGCAGATGCTGGATGAGAACCGTCCGATCATGCGTGGACTCTCTGCTCCTTTCGGCCTTTCATATGTACCTGGCCAGTGGCTTGAGAGTATCCAGATCGCAAAAGGTGCTTCTTCTGTCATCAATGGCGTAGAGTCCATGACCGGACAGATCAACCTCGAGCACCGCAAGCCGACAGATGAGAAGCCTCTCTTCCTGAACGCTGCCGTTATGAGCGATACAAAGATGGACTTCAATATCGCTTCGTCGCTTCAGATGGGTTATAAGTGGAGTACGGTTATCCTTGGACATGTATCAGGAAACATCGAGTCACATGATATGAATGGAGACGGATTCCTGGATGATCCCAAGATGCTCCAGTTCAATCTTGCAAACAGATGGCTGTATCAGGCTGACAACGGAGTTCAGGTTCGTTTCGGTGTGCGTGCACTTCAGGATAACAGACTTGGCGGACAGATGCTCAAGGATGCTGACGGAAAGTATGTGTACTATGATAAGGATACCTATTCAATCTTTTCTAAGCCGGGCTCTTTGGATCCATGGGGATCAGACATCATGAACCGCTCTGTAAACGGTTATCTTAAGATCGGTATTCCTCTCAATGAGGACAATTCACAGAATATCGCTCTTGTGGGTGACTATGCTTACCAGGATCTTGATTCATACTTCGGCTCAACCAAGTATCTGGCAGGCCAGCATTCGTTGTTCGGAAATCTTCTTTATCAGAATGAAATCAATGAATCTCATAAGTTCACTTTGGGTATGAGTGCTACTTATGACAGGTATATGAAGGATTTCTACAGACTTGTAGCAGTACAAGGAGTTATTTCAAATTCAGGGCTTACACAGATGGCTGTAGGCGGTATCTTCGGAGAATATACCTACCATGCAGGAGAGAAGTTGTCTGCAATCGTAGGTCTCAGACAGGATTTCTACAAGAAGTCAGGTACAAAGATCGTCGGCAGATTCTCTCCACGCGTGACCCTTAAATATTCTCCATCTGACGATATTGTGATCAGAGCTAATGGAGGTCGCGGAGTAAGATACTCGACACCTCTTATCGACAATATCGGAGTATTCTCTACAGGAAAGGCTTTTCTCGGTTCATATAATGACCATATTCTTGAAGATGCTTGGACATTCGGAGGAAACCTTACATATTATCTTCCTTTCGGATCGTCATCAAATACATACCTGAGCTTCGACTATTTCAGAACTCAGTTCGTTCAGCAGATGGTGGTGGATTATGAGCATGTCGCAAATGCAATCGATTTCTACGCTTTGGATGGAAACCGCTCGTTCACCGATAACTATCAGTTGGATTTTTCTATCGATCCTGTCGAAAGATTCAATATAACTGTTACATGCAGATATACCAATGCCAAGATCGAGCTTGCCGGCAAGGGTCTGGTGGAGAAGCCTATGACAAGCCGTTTCAAGGGTGTGCTCAACATGCAGTACGCTACCAATCTTAACAAATGGATCTTTGACTTCACTGCGTCGCTCAACGGTTCATGCAGGGTATATGACTTCATGGAGAATATGAATCCTGAACTTTATAAGAACGGACGTACACCGATGTATCCTCTTCTTTATGCACAGGTAACCCGTCGCTTCAAAGGTTGGGATATATATGCTGGTGTCGAGAATTTGACAAATTTCACACAGAAGGACGTGATCCTCGGCCATGACAAGTCTTCTGACGGCCTTGTAAATCCACGTCAGGCTTCATTCGATGCAAGTTGCATCTGGGGTCCGCTCATGGGAATCATGGGTCATGTAGGATTCCGTTTCACACTTTGGAAAAAAGCATAAAATTATAATACTATGAAAAGAGCAATCATTATCATCATTGCGGCCCTCATGGCCCTGCCTACAATTTCAATGGCTGACAACAAGCCTGCGAAGAAGTCTAAAGGCGAGATCAAGGAAGTTACGTTTGTAGTGGATTTCGACTGTGAGAACTGTGCAAAGAAGATTCGTGAGAACGTGTCTTTTGAGAAAGGTGTCAAGGATCTCAAGGTGACACTTGAGGATAAGACAGTAGCACTCAAGTATGACGCTGCCAAGACTACAGAAGCGGCTCTCAAGACTTCAATCGAGAAGCTCGGTTATGCTGTGAACGGTGTACTTGCTCCAGGTCAGAAGGCTGAACACAATCATGAGCATCATGATCATGACGGTCATGACCACGGTCACCACCATCATCACAACTGATCAGGACCATTTATTCCCAGTTCTTCTGTCTTGACCTGACAGGGAGAAGGGCGATAAGATATCCGACACCTGCAACGCATACTGCGGTCAAAAGGACGTCAGATAAAGAAATGATTACAGGATATGCCTGGACAAGATAATGTCCGGGCATTTTTATTATTCCGAACTGCTGCTGGACAAGTGCTGTCAGGACTCCGACTGCAAGTCCTGCTCCCAAGCCTGTCAGAGAAATCATCCAACCTTCCAATACGAATATGTTGCGGATCAGCTTCTTTTCAGCTCCCATGCTTCGTAGAGTCCTGATGTCGTCTTCCTTTTCGATGATCAGCATGGTCAGGCTTCCGAAGATGTTGAATGCAATGATTATGATCACGAAGAAAAGAATGAGGTAGGTCGCCATCTTCTCATACATCATCATCTTGTACAGGACCTCGTTCTGCATATATCTGTCCTTTACCTGAAACTCGTTTCCAAGTCGTACTGAGATTTCCTGCTGAAGACGCTTAAGTTCGCGTTTTTCGGTACCTTCGGCAACCCTTATCTCGATGCCTGAAACTTCGTCGTCATACTCCAGGAGCTCTCTCATGGTTTCGATCGGTACGATCATCAGTTCCTTGTCCAGTTCTTCGTTGACAGAGAACAGGCCGGATGGGAATACGCGGACTGATCCCAGTGCAGATGTGGGGTCTGAAAGAGATATCCTCCTTGTACGGGATGGATAATATATTTCTATAGGGGACAGGAAACGAGGATTGATTCCCATCTTGTTTGCCAGGGTATTTCCTACTGCTGCCTGAGGAACCTCTCCGTCATGCAATGCGAATTTTCCATTAAAGATATGGTCTCGCAGAGGCGTTTCTTCCTCATATATCCAGTCTACTCCTTTGGCTTTAGCCAAGCCTTGAGCTCCGTCATAGCTGATGAATACATTATCCTCTAGTACGCAGCACATGCTCAGCACTTCCGGCCGGTCATATATCCAATCGTAGACTTCACCTTCCGGTACGAATACCTTTCCGCTGGCAGGGGTTATTATAAGATCGGGTTCGACCGTACTCATCATTGATTTGATGAGCGAGTCGAACCCGTTATATACAGAGAGTATTATGATCAGCGCAGCTGTGCCGACCGCCATTCCTATAGCACTTATCGCCGAGATTATATTGATCACATTATGTGATTTCTTGGCGAAAAGATATCTTCCTGCTATGAATGGAGCTACTCTCACTATTTCTTAAGCAGTTCTTCGATGTGTTCTACGTAGTCCAGCGAACTGTCGAGATAGAACACGATTTCAGGAACGATGCGAAGCTGTTTTCCTACCTTGCTGCCCAATTCTCCGCGGAGAGCCTTGGTGTTTTCCTCAAGAGCAGCCATCACAGCCTCTGACTTGTCAGATGGGAAGACGCTGACATAGATCTTTGAAACAGAAAGGTCGGGGCTGATCTTTACGCCGCTCACAGATACGAGCGCACCGCCGAAAGCAGCCATACCTTTGCTTCGGATGATCTCTGCCATATGCTTCTGGATTTCTTTCGAAACCTTCAGCTGTCTAGTGCTTTCAATGTTCTTTTCCATTATTTCACGTTAATGATAAAGTAATTCTTCTTACCCTTCTGTGCGAGGATGTACTTTCCATTGATGAAAGATTCCTCACCGATCTGTGTGTTGATGTCAGCAACTTTCTCCTTGTTGATGCTTACACCGTTTGCCTGGATCATCTTGCGGCACTCACCCTTTGAAGGGAATACCTGTGACTCACCGGCAAGAAGGTCGATGATGCCGAGAGGGAACTTCTCTGCCGCTACCTCGAATGTAGGTACTCCGTCAAATACAGCAAGGAAAGTCTTCTCGTCAAGGTTCATGAGGGCATCCTTTGTTGCATTTCCAAAGAGCATCTGAGATGCTGCAACTGCGTTCTCGTACTCTGATGCACCGTGAACCATCGTAGTCACTTCCTTTGCAAGGAGCTTCTGGAGCTCGCGGCGCTCTGGAGCCTCAGCATGCTGTGCGATGGCTGCGTCAATCTCGTCCTTTGAGAGCATTGTGAAGATCTTGATGTACTTCTCTGCATCAGAGTCTGATACGTTGAGCCAGAACTGATAGAACTGATATGGTGATGTGCGCTCAGGATCGAGCCAGATGTTACCCTTCTCAGTCTTACCGAACTTACCGCCGTCTGCCTTTGTGATGAGTGGGCATGTGAGGGCGAAAGCCTCCTTGCCGAGAATGCGGCGGATGAGCTCTGATCCTGTAGTGATGTTACCCCACTGGTCTGCACCACCCATCTGGAGTGTACAGCCCTTGTGCTCGTAGAGGTAGAGGAAGTCATATCCCTGAAGGAGCTGATATGTGAACTCAGTGAATGACATACCGTCACGAGCCTCTCCTGAGAGTCTCTTCTTTACTGAATCCTTAGCCATCATGTAGTTTACGGTGATGTGCTTTCCGATCTCACGTGCGAAATCGAGGAAAGTGAAGTTCTTCATCCAGTCGTAGTTG
>JAFZFH010000128.1 GCA_017555965.1 Bacteroidales bacterium | reverse complement strand
TGCCACCTTGCCGAAGCCGATGGAAGACACCTTCATCCTGCCTGTGACTTCGGATGGATTCTCCGGAGTGATATTAGCTATCACATCTCCGACGTTTACGTGCTGTCCCGGGCTCCAGTAGTCCTGCAGGGATACTATGCCGTCCGATGGTGCAATGATGGCGTATGTATCCAGCCAAGTGGCCACCTGAGCCTTCAGCTGGTATATCTGCTGATGAATCTGCGATTCGTGCGACTCTGTCTCCGTCACCTTCTGGAGATCGAGCTCCACCAGCTGCTGCTCCAGCTGGAGTATGCCAAGTGCTGTAGCCTCCAGACTCGCCTCGAACCCTGCAACTGTGTTCAGCTTGGACAGGAAGCCCTTGCGTGAGGTCTCGTACTCAGCCTGGGAGATTGCCTTCCTCGCATACAGGAGGGAGTCCCGTTCAAGGGTTGCGCGTTCCATCTCCACCTCGCTGTCAAGCAGGGTCTTCTGCCTCATCAGCGTAGAGTGATGAGACCGCTGTCCCTCTATCTGCTGTCGTAACAGTTCCTTCCTTACTGCTATCTGGTCCGTCTCAAGGTAATGTGAGTAGTCACGGAATGCCTTCTGCAACGTGCTCCATTGGCTCTGCAGTCCTCCGAGCTGAAGATCTGCCGAAAGAATAGGCATAGCTGCCATCCTGTCCAATCCCAGTGTGTCCGACATTGAGAGATATTCACTCATCGAGATGATGTCCTCGTAACTTGCCGGTGTGGAGAGCAGGGCTATGAGTTCGCCTGCCTGTACCTTCTGCCCGTCGATGACGCACACCCTGTCGATGAGTCCGTCATATCTGGCAGTCAGTTCTGACGGAGGACAGGAAGAAGTGATCGAGATGCCCGCATCTACCGTCTGGGGATACCTGATGATGCAGCATCCGATGACGATGAGCGTGAAGACCGCAAAGATCACGGTCACGCCCCACCGGGTGATCCACGAAGGGATCGTTCCCATTATCTCCTGGACCGGTTCGCTGTGATAGTTTATGTCTCTGTTGTGTGGCATGATGCTTCCTCCTGTCAGTTTCCAAGTTCGAGCTGGTTCTTGACCAGTTCATAGTACTTTCCTCTTCTTGCCGTAAGTTGTTCGTGCGTTCCTTCCTCCGCGATCCTTCCGTTGTCCAGCACGATGATGTTGTCTGCGTTGCGTACCGTACTGAGCCTGTGTGCCACAATAACTACCGTCTTATTTTCAAACAGCCTGTCGAGGTTCTCCATTATGGCCTTCTCGTTGTTCGCATCAAGCGAGTTGGTCGCCTCGTCGAAGAACAGGAACTTCGCATCCTTATACGCGGCTCTCGCTATGAGTATCCTCTGCTTCTGTCCGGTGCTGAGTCCGTGACCGTCTGCTCCGATCTTGGTATTGTACCCAAGCGGAAGCCTCTCGATCCATTCCCGGATGTTCGACACATCTGCGGCCTTGCGTACTCTTGCCATGTCCGGAGTTTCATCCGATACTCCTATGTTGCCCGATATGCTGTCGGAGAAGATGTATCCCTCCTGCATAACGCTTCCGCACTGCGACCTCCAGACTTTCTCGCTGTAGGCAGAGATTGATGCGCCGCCAAGACGGACTTCTCCGCTAATCGGCTTGTAGAAGCCAAGCATCATCTTCAGCATAGTGGTCTTGCCGCTGCCAGAGGCTCCGACGATTGCCGTCACCTTGTTGGCAGGTATACGCAATGATATTCCGTCAAGCACCTTGGCAGAGTGAGGACCGTCGTACTGAAAGGTCACATCGTCAAACACAATATCAGCATCCTGAGGGATCTCCCTTATCTTCTGCTCATCCTCCGGTTCCTCGTCCTTCATATCGTGGATCTCTCCGAGTCTTTCAAGAGATATGGATGCATCCTGCGTGGCCTGGACGAACGAGATGAACTGTGAGATAGGGGCGTTTAGCTGTCCCATAATGTACTGCAGGGACATCATCATACCGAGAGTCATGTCGCCGCTGATGACGGACTTGGCTGCAAGGAACGATATGAGGATGTTCTTTGTCTGGTCGATGAATGTTCCTCCCACCTCCTGCGCCTGTCCCAGCGAGAGGTTCTTGACGCTTACCTTGAACAGGCGAGCCTGTATCCTCTCCCAGTCCCAGCGCTTCTGCTTCTCGCAGTTGTTCAGCTTGATGTCCTGCATTCCTCCAATCAGCTGAACGATGTTGCTCTGGTTGGCCGACGCCTCCTGGAACCTCATATAGTCGAGCTTGCGTCTTCTCCTGAGGAACAGGAGCACCCATCCGATATAGAGAGCCGCTCCCGCAAAGAACACCAGGAACACTCCTATGTTGTATCCTGCCATTATGCCTCCATAGATAAGGAAGGTCACGGCAGCGATGACGATGCTCAGGAGAGAACCGGTAAGGAAGGTCTGGATCCTGTTATAGTCGCCTATGCGCTGCATTATATCACCCACCATCTTCGAGTCGAAGAATGCTATCGGAAGCTTCATCAGCTTGCACAGGAAGTCCGATATGAGCGAGATGCTCACTCTGGAGGTAGTGTGAAGCATCAGCCAGCTGCGGATGAGGTTATTAGCCATCTGACCTATCGTCAGCACCAGCTGTGCTATCAGCAGCATCACCACGAAGGAGAGGTTGCCTGTGCCGATGCCTGTGTCCACTACAGACTGGGTTATGAACGGCAGTATCAGGCTGATGACGCTGGTAACTAGCATCGCCAGGAGTATCTGGACGATGAACGACTTGTAAGGGCGGAGATAGCCGAGGATGTATCCGAAGCCGAACTTCTTCTCGTCGTCGCCCTTCTCCTCATAGAACTTTGGAGTCGGCTCCAGCATCAACGCTATACCGTGGGTGTTTGCAAATGCATCGCCTTCAATTTCGTTATCTTTCCCTGCCTGAAGCCAGGCCCTGCAGAAGGCTTCCTCGGTATAGGTCAGTAGTCCGGATGCAGGATCGGCCACCTTGACGACATAACCGCCACGTCTCTTCCTTACCTCATAGACCACTACGAAGTGCCTCTGGTTCCAGTGGACGATGCACGGCAGAGGCATCTCGTCGCAGAGCTGCTCCCAAGTGATCTTCACGCCCGTCGCACGGAAGCCGATGCTCTCCGCCGCATCGCTTATCCCCAGCATCGACACCCCCTCGCGGGTGATGTGGCATCGCTCGCGAAGGTTCTGGAGGCTGTAGCTCCTGCCGTAATGCCGCGCGATCATACGCAGGCACGTAGGGCCGCAGTCCATGGCGTCTAACTGTTTGTAATGTACAAACATCTTAGTTAATTAATTATTCATTTGTTTTCGAACATAATTAATAGCTTCTTCTAACTGACTATCTGTAGCAGTCCGCAAGTCATCTATTGTTGTAGGAATAATAATGTGTGGTTGAACACCATTGATATAATAATCCTCCTCCATTCCGCTGTTGCTGTACGCCCTCTGTCCTGAAAAACTTACCTTCAATCCGCTCGGCAAAGTTGCTGTATTGATGGCTCCACTGATACCTGCCGAATTCTCTCCTATGATGACACCGACTCCACGATGCTTCACGAAGTCCAGAAAGATTTCTTCATTGCTGATGTTCCTTGGTCCTGACAGAAATATTATATGCTCATTTGGCGTCTTGGACATTGGGCTTACGTACTCTGCACGATACGTCGGATTCTTAACTTCAGGATATGACGACTTTAGAGCGTAGTCAGGAATGTTTTTATAAATCAAGTCTGGTGCTATATATTGTAGAATTTCTCTTGTAATAAAACCTGAACTTCGCTTCCTCATATCGATAATCACATAGTCGTCAGCTTCCCTTTTCTCAAGCAGATCTCCGATTGCATTAAAAGATGTATTAGTTAGGTTGATATAGCACACATCGTCATCAATCCATCTTGATGCTTCTAAATTGCTGTAATAGTTCTGCCAGTATAGTTGGAAATAATAGCCTTTTGGTATGCTTGGCACATTCATTGTCAGTTTCTTTCCGTTACGCTTGATTACACATCTCACTTCTGCAGAATCACACGGCATAGGTGACTGATACAGCCAGGAGCTTGAGGTGAGATCTGACGCTGAAAATAACGTCATCTCATCCTGTGCATATTTTGCAACATTCTTTTTATCTGCTGTGATAAGAACATCACCTGGCTTAAGCATCGGATCCATTGATTCAAGAACAACAGCTTTATCCTCGATATAAGCGATGACAGCAGGTAGTACATTTTGCCTCATGTCTATTGTCTCATTAGGATAGTAGACATGAGCATCTCGAAGTCCACCAACCATTCTTTTGAGAACTCTAATTCCGTCTTCTCCTTCAAGAACAGACCTGACAGCCTTTTCAAGTTCAAGGTCCCAGTTCATTCCGGACTCTTTCAAATAAGGAGAAAAATACCTGATTACATTCCACATCACGATGATGTCTGCGATGTTTCGCTCTTCTTCCGAATATTCTCTGTTCTGATTTTCTTCCTTCTTTCCGGCAGGCTTGTCATATCCATCATACAGAAGCAACGGAATATGGGCATATAAACCATCTGCAACAGGCAGGTTTATCAAATTCCTTGACTCGGTATCCTCGTAAACATCGTTGCGACTGAAGGCTATTAGTCCGTCTTCAGTTTCCATATAAAGGTAAGTCCTGTATCCCAGATAGCAATGACTACCAACGTAATCAAATCCCTTGGTGCAGTCAAGAGAATATATCTCCTTGCCACTGCCAGTGATTATCCTGACACTTTGCACTGCTATCTTTCCATCCCCTTCAGGGAATATTCCCCAATTGATATACCTTGAACTGATTTTGTCAGGCAGTTCAAGCGTCATCGTAACCTTTTCCCATTCCAGGCCAAGTTCCTCAGTCAATGGGTCTACACGATAAAGAGGAGTGATGTATTCCTCTGTGTTGGTCCAGGTGCAGAAATGGAAACAACCTTTGATTGGTTCAGCTGAGTCATAGCCTCTGCAGACCACTTCCAATCTCACGCTGTCGGTATCAGATTCTTCTGACCTGACATATCCTGTAAATGCAAACTTGCTCGTGTTTTTTGTGTCGTATGGACGGTTGGTTCTTCTTGATATATAGTCGTGGCTTTCCGGTCCAAGATCAACCCCGAAATGCTGCCACCTTATCGGTTTCTTGTCGCTGTGATCAGCCGCATAATAGCTATTGATGGCATCGGACTCAGGAAGCTTATCTACAGAAAACATCGGAATCATATTATCAAAAACCGACTCCAGACTGTCGGCTAATTCACCTAAATCCCCGCAACTACGTACCCTGCTGACTCCTTCGATGGCAAGCTCATTCCAATCCGCGCTAGCAGCTTCATCAGAGGGTACAAACCACCTTGCGACCCCATAAGTCTTTGCAAAAGAAGAAGTATTGTCAATCTGTCTCTTGATATTTTGCCCAGAGGCTGTTAATATCAACGAAACCGACATCAGTACTGTGCATAGTATTTTATACCACATAAACTAATCTCCATTATTTTACGATTATATCCGTTGTCCGAGTTACAGCATATAGGGCTTGTCAAGCCCTATATGCCAAATAACTAGCAATTGAAATATGATTTGCACCCAGCAGTCACACAAGGACAGCTTGAATGCGACGCTACAGTATCCTTCTGAATAGGTGGATCCTCCTTTTCTGTTTCATATGCACCTGTTTGGTTAATTGCAGAATCTGCTGTACCGCCACCAACAATTCGCCTCTGGCCCTCAATGGTCAATCTGGCAACAATGTCTTTGTTGAGTCTTAACTTTTTCATAATTTTTAATGGATTAATAATTAAACTTATGGTGTACGTACTACCACTATTTTATCTCTTGATATTTAGCTCGTGCTATTAATGACTCATAATATCTACAGATGAAGTCATAAATCAGCATTTCGCATAAACGATTGGAAGAAACAAATAATCTATTCATAGACATATGAATCACACTGGGTAAACTCCTAATAAGAAGTTTTCTATCTTCTGAGGACAATTTATCGACAATCTCTCTGATGCAATATTTACGTGCTTGCAGCACATCTTCAAATTCACATAAGAAATTACCTCCTAGAGTTTGCTGTATCAAAGACCTATTCTCTCTATATTTATTATTCAATTGCCTAATGAAGGGAGTCGTTGTAAAACCAAACTCTTTTCTAAAAGAATCTCTCTGCTGTCTCATAAGAACAAACTTCTGATTAACATCCAAACCATATGCGGCCAATGTGTCATCTACCAGAATAAGGGCATTTAACCAACGTTTTGTTTCTTTATCCTCAGTAAGTGAAATTAAAGAAAGTAAATCGATGATTGCTGTGCTATCCACTTTAAATATATGCTCAACTTCAGGATAAACGGAGTAACCATATCTTTCATATTCTCTAGAATAGGTGTCGAATACAACTTTTGCGACCTCTTTAGAGATTATCATTTCACTGAAAGATTCTTT